>NZ_JBTGVG010000023.1:0-15006 GCF_054343455.1 Mycoplasma sp. 1012 | reverse complement strand
CCCATACTTTAAATTTTACTTTAAAGTGGTGCACTTGATCTTACAATTAAGCAAACCAGTTAAATAAAAACTGGTTTTTTTGCATCTATAAGCCGCGTTCTGTACTTTATAAAAGTGTCAATTATTTATCTAGATTTAAAACCTCTTTATTTTTTTTCATTTCAAAAAATAAAGTTCCCCTACCTTAATTTGGGTTTCTAGCTCATGGAGTTTACCGCGTTTCACCTTAATTTAATAAGCTCGTCTCTGTGGCACTTGTCGTCTAAGCTTGGATTTATTAGATCCAACATGAACACTACTATCATCTCAGATAGTGCTAGCGCGGACTTTCCTCTACAATATATTTGCAGCAATTGACCAATGCTATATTATTTTAGCAAAATAAAAGCATTTTTCCTATTTTTTTCCTTTTTTTGACTTTTATCTCAAAAAAAGAAATATTTAATATGGTTAAGAAAAGAAAAAAATTTTTTATATCTTCCTTGTTGCTTTTTTCCTTGGTTTTGGTTGGTGGAGTTTCTTTCTTTATTTATAAGCAACAAAACAAGAAAAATTTCTTAAAAAAAGAAAAAGTTCTTTTAGAAATTTCAGGAGCTGTTTCATATCAAGGCGGATTATTTTTCGATAAAGGGGTTAAGTTAAGAGATGTTTTATTTAAATTTAATTTAAAACCTAATGCAGATATTAAAAAAATAAATCTTGAAGAAAAAATTATTGAAAATAAAAAAATTTTTATTCCTTTTATTGATTATAAAACAAAGAAAAAAATTAATAAAGTTACAGAAGAAGAGTTTAAAAAAGTTGGTATAAGAATGAATATAATAAAAAAAATAATACTTTTTTTAAAAGATAAAGATACAGAAAAACTAAAATGGGAAGATTTTTTAAAAATAAATGGATTAGGTGAAAAAACTCTAAAAATTCTGCAAGAAGAGTTTGAGATTTAATTTTATTAATTATATTTATTATTTTTCTTCAAATAAGTTTCACTTTTTTAAATTATTTATTTTTATTTTTTAATTTAATCATTTTTATATATTTTTTAAACATAAAATCAAAACTTTACATAACCTTTTTAATTTTATTTACCATTTACTTTTTTATTTTATTTTTTAGTCAAAATAGTGAAAAAAAGACTTTTGTAATTGAAAAAAATAATATTCAATTTTATAAATTATCGAAAAAAAGTTTCTTTTTTGATTTTGAATCTAGAAAAGTGCTTATTAATTATCCTGATATACAGGAAAATGCTTTATATAATGCAAAATTAGAAATAGCAAAAATTGAAAATAATAACGAAAAATTAAGTTGAAATTTATTCTTAAAATCTAAAAACATTTTATACAAAGTTCAAAAAGTGTTGTATTTAAATTTTCAAGAAAAACATTTTTCTTTTTTAGATAATATAAAACAATATATACTAAGTGGTAAAGAAAATTATGCAAAAATTGTTCCAATGCTTTTGATTGGAGAAAAAACAAATGAATCTAATGAAATAGTTAAAATTATTAAAGATTTATCTATTTATCATCTATTTGTTATTTCGGGATTTCATATTGGTTTAATAAATCTTTTCATTAAGAAAATTTTTAATTTTTTAAAAATTAAAGAAATCTGATTTTTTATTTTTTTCTTTTTCTTTTGTTTTGTCTATTTAATGATTTTAGATTTTTCAATTTCAAGTGTACGTGCTTTTGTTTTTATAATTTTTAATTATATAAATTTAAAATTATTGAAAAATAAATTTAATAGAATTGAAATTTTAATATTCATAGCTTTAATTTTTATAATTATAAATATTAATGTTATTTTTTCTGTCTCCTTTATATTAACTTTTTTAATAACTTTAAATATTCTTTTTATTTTAGAGTTTAAAATAAAAAATAAATTTCTTAATATTTTATTAATTTCAATTAGCAGCAACATTATCGGTTTTTTAATTATAAACATCGTAGATTTAACACATTACAATATTTTATCTATATTAAATTCAGTAGTTTTCAGTCCTATTATTTCAATTCTTTATATTTTTTCCTTTATATTTATTTGAAATAAGGAGATACTAGACTTTATTTCGTTGGTATTTATTTATATAGTTAAATGATTTTATCCTTATCAATATTATGTAAATTTAAATTTTTCTTTTATAATATCATTAATTGTTATTTGTAATTATTTTTTAATTTTAAATATTATCAATTTTAAAAAAAATAAAGAAAAGGAGTAAAAATGTATTTTTTTTATGGTAATGAACAGTTTTTAATAAATAGAGAAATAAAAAAAATTATTTCCAAATTACCAAACTACAAAATCACAATTTGTTCTGGAATTTCTTTTGATCAATTGCTTGAAAAAATAGATTCTAAAGACATTTTTATTAATGAAGAAGTTTTAGTAATAAAAGATACTGATTTATTTTTCAATCCAGAAGTAAATAAATTAATAGATTTATTAAATTCCATAAAAACAAATAAAGAAAAAGTAATTATTTTTAGTTGTTTTTTTGAAAAAAAAGAGAGAAAAATAATAAATTCACCACTCTTTAAATTTTTATTGTCAAATTCTTTCCATAAAGAATTAAATAAAATAGATATTAAAGAAAAAAATGAATATATCAAAAAAATAATAAAAGCTAAAAAGGGAGAAATTTCAGAATTAGATTTAATATATTTAGCATCACTTTTACCAAATGACTTAATGTTTATTTCAAAAGAAATTGATAAATTGCTAATTTATAATACAGTAATTACTAAAACAAGTATTCAAAAATTGGTTTTTTTAACTGATCTAGACAATGATTTTGCATTAATAAATTCCTTATCAAATTTGAATATAGAGGAAATTTGAAAGGTTTATAAAGAAAAAACACTTGAAGGTTTTTCAATAAATAATTTAATTGGTCAAATATTTTCTTTTTTTAATGTTTTATTTCAAGTTATTCATTTTGACAATAAAAAAATTAGTGAAAAAGAACTTGCTGAGAAAATAAAAATTCATCCTTTTAGAATTAAAAAAGCAAAAGAATTTTTAAAAAATAATAGAAAAGATGAAAAGTATGTTTTTAACATAATTAAAAAATTATCTGAATTAGATTTTTTAATAAAATCAGGAAAAATGCAAGAAAAGGAAGGTTTTGAAACATTTTTAATTTATTTATAATTTTTAAACAAATTAAAATATAATTATTATTATAATGAGAAGCGAAATAAGAAAAAATTATTATGAAATATTAAATACAAAATTTTATGATTCAACATCTTCAGGTGTTGGGGATTATAAAGGGATATCTTCTAAAGTATCCTATTTTTCAGAATTAGGAATCGATGAAATAATCATTCCTTCTATTTTAGATAACTATGAAGAAATTAAAGATCCAAAATTTATTAAAATCCATTATGGAGATATTTTAGATTTAAAAGAAATGATAAGCATTTTTAAATCTAGAGATATAAAAGTAAATATGGTTTTTGATTTTAAAAAATCTGATAAATATTTTGAAAATTTTAGCAATTATAAAACAATTTATAGTAGCAAAAATAAAGAAGATTTACAGGAAATTAGTAAAACTTCTGAGTTTATAATGAAAAAAGATGTAACTAAAGTTATTGATCTAGAATGATTAAGAACTGAAAAAAAAGAAAAATTTAAAGAAATTATTAATTTTTACAATCAATTGGGAATTGATGGCATAGTTTTTAAAAATATTTTATATATTAATAAACCAGAAATTAATTATAATGAAAATTCTCATATTATAATTAATGACTTAATTGAAAATATAAAACTAATTAATAACAAAATTAAAATTTTTGCTTCTTTAGATTTTTCCTTTTATAAACATAATTTAGAGACAAATATTTTATCAAATTTTAAATTTGATGAATTATTTTTAGATTATTATTCAGAATACTGACTTCACAAAAAATATCCAAATGATTATTTAACTAAGTATAATTGATTAAAAAACATCCTTTTTTTTATAAAAATATTGAAAACTAATATAAAAACTTCTTTTGTAATGAATAATGAATTTTATGGGAGAATAGCATCTAGACTTTGTGCTTGCAAAGACAAAGAAGAAATGCTTGCTTTTAAGAAAATGATTTTTTCTGTTTTTATTTTAAATAATCATAATAATTATTTTTTTCAAGGAGATGAAATCGGTCAGGAAAATATTATCTTCAAAAGCGAAGATGAACTAAATGAAAAAGATTTTAGTTATAGAAAAAGATTTTTAGAATACAAAGGAGTTACACCGGAATCTTATTTTAATGTTAGATCAAAGTTAAGTGCTAAAAATAATAATACATCTTTTGCTTGATTTGGAAATAAAGGGCTTGGATTTAATAAAAATGAAATAAATTATTTCAAAAAACCTGAAAATTATAAAAGTAATAATTTATATGATAATTTTACTAATGAAGAGTCTTTATGAAATTGAATTATTAAATTACTAAAATTTAAAAAATTATTTTTTAGCGATTTTGATAGTTCTAAAAATTTAAAAATTTCTTTAAATTTTCCAAGCATTTCAATTTTAAAATATAAAATTAATTTTATTAGAACTGAAATATTAATTCTTATTAATTTAACAAATAAAAACAAGTGATCAATCTTAAATTTAGAAAAATATAAATTAAAATATTCAAGTTCAAACTTGAAAGTAAATAATAAAAATAATATTAAGTTATCAAAATATCAAGTTTTAATTTTTGAAAGGGAAAAATATTAAAAATATAAAAATTTAAGCAAAATAGGCTTAAATTTAATATTTTTTATTATAATAGTGTTTATTATGGCAAGAGTTATTGTAGGATTATCTGGTGGAGTAGATTCATCGGTAGCAGCTCACTTATTAAAGGAGCAAGGTCATGAAGTTATTGGTGTATTTATGAGAAATTGAGATTCATTAATAAATAATGATATTTTAGGAAATGACTATAATCAAGAACAATGTCCGCAAGAAAATGATTGAGCAGATGCTCAAGAAGTTGCAAAAAAACTGAATATACCAATATATAGAAAAGACTTTATTGAAGAATATTGAGAATATGTTTTTCAAGACTTTATTGAACAATATAAAAAAGGGAGAACTCCAAATCCTGATATTTTATGTAATAAATATATAAAATTTGACAAATTTTTAAATTTTGTTTTACAAGAATTTGAAGCCGATTTTATTGCTACAGGTCATTATGCAAAATCAAAAAATGGTTTTTTATTTAGATCAAAGGATAAAGAAAAAGATCAAACTTATTTTTTAGCTCAATTAAATAATTTTCAAATTTCTAAAACATTATTTCCACTTGCAAATTTAGAGAAAAAAGAAGTTAGAAATATTGCAGAAAAATTAGGTCTAATTACAGCCAAAAAGAAAGATTCTACAGGAATTTGCTTTATCGGAGAAAGGAATTTTCAAGATTTCTTGCAAAATTACATCCCTTCTCAACCGGGACAAATTGTTGATATAAGAAATAATAAGGTTGTTGGTGAACACATAGGTGCTATGTATTATACTTTAGGACAAAGAAAAGGGTTGCATCTTGGTGGTATGAAAGAACCTTTCTTTGTTGTCGGTCATAATATAGAAAAAAAGATTATTTATGTGGCTCCAGCATCAGAAAAAGAATGATTAATATCAGATAAATTAAAAGCAACTAATTTAAATTTAAATAATTGAGATTTTAATATGAATAACATCACAGCTAAATTCAGATATAGACAAGAAGACATTCCGGTTACAATAGAAATATCTGAAAATAAAGAAAATATAACTGTTTTTTATCCGCAAGGTTCTGAAGCTGTAACTCCTGGGCAACAAGTAGTATTTTACGATGGCGAAAAATGTCTTGGAGGAGCAATTATAGACAAAATATACAGAAAAAACAAGGAAATTGATTATTTATAATAAAGGAGATAAAATGTTAACATCAAAAGAAATAAGAGAAAAATGATTAAGATTTTTTGAATCAAAAGATCATTTAATTGTAGAAACAAAATCATTAGTCCCAGTTAATGATCCTTCTTTGTTGTGAATAAATTCAGGTGTAGCAACTTTAAAAGATTATTTTTCAGGAAAGAAAATACCGCCAAAAAATCGTTTAACTAACTCTCAAAAATCACTAAGAACCAATGATATAGAAAACGTGGGTTATACCACAAGACATCATACAATGTTTGAAATGTTAGGTAATTTTTCAATTGGTGATTATTTTAAAGAAGAAGCAATAGAATATGCATATGAATTTTTAACCAAATGCTTAAATTTTGATTTAAAAAAATTATATTTCACATACTTTGAAGAAGATGAAATTACTAAAAATAAATGAATATCTTTAGGAATTGATGAATCTCATATTATCAAAGGAACAAGAAAAACTAACTTTTGAGATATTGGTTCAGGTCCTTGTGGTCCATGTACTGAGATTTTTTTTGATAGAGGTGAAAAATTTGATTCAAGAGGAATTGAATTATTAAAAGAAGATATCGAAAATGATAGATATATAGAAATTTGAAATATCGTTTTTTCTCAATTTAATAATGATGGTGAAAACAACTATACAGAGTTAGCACAAAAAAATATTGATACAGGAGCTGGTTTTGAAAGATTGGTATCAATTTTACAAGATGCTCCAACTAATTTTGATACAGACTTATTTTTACCAATTATTAAAGAAGTTGAAAAAATGACTTCTTATAAATATGATTCAAATAACTATTTTATTAAAAACAAAGAAGTAGAATTTTTTAATATAAAATTTAAAATTATTGCAGATCATATAAGAGCTGTTGTTAATGCTATAAATGATGGAGTAAAACCATCAAACGTTTCTCGTGGTTATATAATTAGAAGGTTAATTAGAAGATCTTATAGAGCTGGTTTACAACTTGGAATCAAAGAAAAAACCTTTTTATATAAATTAACTCAAATTGTTAAAGATACTTTACCATATGAAATTGATGTTAAAAAAGTAGAAACAATTATAAAACATGAAGAAATGTTATTCTCTCAAACTATCGAACAAGGACAAAAACTTTTAGATCAAGAATTAGAAAAAAATAAAGGAAATTTTGATTTTTCAGTAGCTTTTAAATTGTTTGAAACATATGGATTTCCGATTGAATTAACTCAAGAAATCCTTCAAGAAAAAGGCGTATCACTTGATATTTCTCAATTTGATAAATATAAAAAGGAACATGCTGATATTTCTCGTGGAGAGAAAAAACAAGGGATGAAAAAAGTTATAAATTCTTTAAATTTAATTAAAGGCAAAATATCTGAATTTGTCGGTTATGAAAATAGCGAAATAAAAGCAAAAATTAAGTTTTTAGCTTCTTCTGAAAAAGAAATTGATTTTACTTCTGATGAAGATTTAAGTTATGTTATTTTTGATAAAACTGTTTTCTATGCAACTGGCGGTGGTCAAAAACATGATCAAGGATTTATCAAACAAGATAACAACATAATTAAAGTAATAGAAGTTTTTAAAGATAAATTTCAAAACAATGTCCATGTTATAAAAGGAAAATTAAATAAAAAATCAGAAGCAGAATTATTTATTGATAAAGATAATAGAGCAAATTTAGAAAGAAATCATTCAAGTACTCACTTATTATTCAAGTCATTAAGAGAACAATATGGAATGTTTATTAAGCAGTTAGGTTCAGATAATAATGAAAATAGATTAACATTTGATTTCCCATTAGATAAAAAGTCATCAGAAAAAGAAATTGATGAAATCGAGAATAGAGTTATTTCTTACATTAAAAGTTCAGTTGATAGAAGATATTTAGAAACTTCTATAAAAGAAGCAGAAAAAATGAATGCTATAATGACGCTTGAAGAAGCTGAATATATGGATAAAAATAATGTTAGACTTGTTGAATTCAAAAACATTACTACCGATTTATGTGGTGGAACCCATATTTGTAATACAAGTTTAATAGAAGATTTTAAAATTGTATCAGTAGAAAATAAAGGAACTGGGATTTTTAGAATTAAAGCCATAACATCAAATAAAATGATTTCTAAATATTTTGAGCAAGAAATTGGTAAGAATCAAGAAATTTATAATAATTTATGTCATAAAATTCAAAAAATAGAACCAAATTATAAAATAACTGATTTTGAAAATAACGGAGATAGAGAAACACTTAAAAAAGTAAATGAATTAATTGAAAAAGCAAGAGAAGATTTTAAAAATATATCTAAAACTTCACAAAATATTGACATAAATTTAGATATAAACCCAATAGAAATTAATAATAAAAAATATTATATAAATTTAAATTTAGAAGCAAGCACAATAAAAAATTTAGCAGCTAGTTTAAGAGAAAACAATCCAGAAATAACATTTATTTTAGGTTCTGCAAAAAATGAAAAATTACTATTAACTATAAGTTCAAAAATAGAAGATTGTAAAGAATTATTTAATAAAATTTTAAAATTTGTAAAAGGTTCTGGTGGTGGAAGTTCAATTTTAGCTCAAGGAAATATAGAAAATAATTTAGATTCAGAGAAAAATATAATTTCTATATTGAAAAATTAAATGAACAAGAGAAAATTAGCATTAGACTTAGGAACTAAAACATGTGGTTTTGCAATAAGTGATCCATTTAACATTTTAGCAACTGGACTTGAAAATTTTAGGTTTGAAGAAAATGATTTTGATAAAGTAGTTAAAAGAATAAGTGAATATTTAAATGAATATGAAATTGATACATTTGTATTAGGTTATCCACTCAAAATGACAGGAAACAAAAGTGAAAGAACTATTATGGTTGAGAATTTTAAAGTCATATTAGAAAAAACTTTTCTTTTACCTGTGATTTTAATTGACGAAAGAGAAACAACAAAAAAAGCTGAAGAAATAATGATTTCAGCAGGCATATCAAGAAAAAAAAGAAAAAAAAGTAAAGATAAATTAGCAGCACAACTAATTTTAGAAGATTATTTGATAAGGTTATAATATGAAAATAGATTTAAATGATAAAAGTAGAAAAACAGAATTAATGTTTACTGATGAAACAGGGAAAGAAATTTCCCAAAAAATAACAATGTTGTTTTCTAATGATGTTGTTGGGGAAAATTTAATATTTTTCTTAGATGAAGAAAACTCTATAAATGTTTTGAAATTTGACGAAGATAAAGGAATTTATAGCAATTTAGAAGAAGATGAATATGATATTGCTAATTCTATTTTTGATGATTTCATTGAAGAAAATAAAGAAAATTTCTATTTAAATGATACTAAAATAGACATATTTAAATTTCTTTCATATGAACTAGAAGAGGAATAATATGGAAATTTGAAAAATTATTCTAATTACTTCTATGTTTGTTGTTTTATTTATAGGATTTTTAATTTATTTTATTTTAAAAATTTATACAAATAAAGAAATTCAAAAATATAAAGAAGAAAATAAAAAGTTCGAAGTAGAAAATAAACATTTTCTTAAAGAAGAAATTCAAGAAGAAATAAAAGATGCTACAGAGTGAATGGTAGAAGAATTTGAATTTTTTATGAATACTATTGATGCAAATAATTACAAAAATTTACTTTTTGTTGAAGAAAAAGGTTTTTTATTTTATGTAGTTAATAAACAACTTCAAAATTTAAATTCCTTTTTAAGCAGTTCCAAAATAAATGACTTGCAAAAGAGATTTAATATGAATATTAATAATTTTAATATTGATTCTTTAGATTCTTGCTCATTAGATTTTGTTTTCATAGATACAGCAAATATTAATGATAAAATTGAATGAGATAAAATGCTTTCTTTATTAAAAGAAAACAGAATGCTTGTTTTGAAAACAAATAAAAAAAGTTTCACAAAAGAAATCAAAGAATTTGTTAAAAATAAAAATTTAAAACATAACTATATAAAAATTTCTAATACTTTTTTATTAATAGTTATTTAATTTGGTAAAATTGAATATAAATTGGAGGCAAAATGAAGAAAAAAAACGATAATGAAATTTTACTAACACAAGAGCGTTTAAACCAATTTAAAGAAGAATTACACAATCTTATTAATGTTGAAAGACCTAAAGTAATTGAAGATATTAAAGATGCTAGAAATCAAGGTGACCTTTCTGAAAACGCTGAATATGATGCAGCAAGAGAAAAGCAAGGATTACTTGAAGCAAGAATAACAGAATTAGAACATATTATTTCAAAAGCTAAAGTAATTGTTGAAGTTGAAAAAAATAATGTAGTTTCTGTTGGTTCAAAAGTTAAATTAAGAATTTTTGAAGCAAAAAATAAAGAAAATGAAGGAAATATTATTGAAGTACAAATCGTAGGTTCTTTGGATGCTAATCCTGAAGAATTAAAAATTTCCAATATAACACCATTAGCTTTAGCTGTTTTAAATCATTCAGTTGGTGAAAAAGTTGATGTGGATGCTCCTGATAAATATTCAGTTGAAATTTTAGAAATTTCAAAATAAAAGTTAGTTAGAAATAAAAGAGAAATTTTACTCTAACTAACTTTTTTATTCAAAAAGGCGTTTTAAAAACAAATGGTGGCTCATATCGGACTTGAACCGATATGCAATCTCTTGCGGGAGGTTTTGAATCTCCTGTGTCTACCATTTCACCAATGAGCCAATAATAAAAATTATACATAAAAAGAGTGAAAAATGGAAAAAAATAAAAAGAAAAATAAAAAAGGACTTTTTTGGTTGGGAATATCTTCTATAATAGCAATCCCGGTTATTTCAATAGTTGTTGGTTCCTATTTCATTATAAAAAATAGTTATGATGACTTCATAAACAACAACGATGGAAACAACACTAAAATTCAAAATAATGGTGTTGATAATTTTATAGCCATTGAAGCAAAAAGTGGTTTAGATGAAATATTACCAAGTGAAATTTCAAAACCAGATAATATTTCATATTTAAGAAGTTATTTAAGTTATAGAATAAAACCGAATATAGAAACCACAGATATTTTAGAAAAATTTGATATTGATTTAGAAGAAGTACCAAATAGTGCAGATGACTTTAATGGAACAATTAAAGTTAAAATGACAAGCAAGTATAAAAGAACAGAAACTATCGCAGGAGAAAAAGAATTTATAGTTTCTGGTTTTAAATCTACAAAAGTAGGAGACATCAGATTTAAAACAAGAATTAATAATGCTTTACAAAATTTATCTTTAACAAGATTACAAGAGTTATCTTCAATAAATCATAATTCCCTTACATCTGAAAACTTTTTAGATTATTTTACTTTAGATGATGCCAAATTTAATATTCAAACAAACTCATCAACAAAAACTAAAGAAATAATTTTAAAAGAAAATGAAAATTATAAAGCAAAAATAGTGGTTCTCAATAATACTTATAATCCTATTACAAAGAAAATAAGCATAATTTTCACTCTTACTCATTCTTCATTTCCTGATTATTCTTACGGAAAAGTTATAACTATTGATAATGTTTCTTTTAAAGATAATCAAGAAATATTGAATAAAAAAACCATTTTATTTAATGAAAATGTAAGTGATTATTTTAAATTAAATAAAAATGCTAATGATATTTTTCCTTCTGTAATCTCTGCTGCAAAAATTACTAATTTTAACCAAATTTTTAATTTAAATAACAATATAAATTTTAATGAATTTGGTTTTAAAATATTGACTCAGACACTTGATGATCAAGATGGCAATATAGATATTCTTATAACTGAAAAAAATTCAAAAATCCAAAAAGTATTTAATTTTAAAGTATTTAATTTTAATACAATAAGTTCCAAAATTTTTGAATTTACAAAAATTAATAAAAATTATATAAATAAATCATACAATATAGAAACTAAACAAGATTTAGTAGTAAGTAGTTTAAATTCTAGTGATAAAACCTTAAGATACGAAACTATAGGTGATAAAATTCAGAACTTTTTTGAAAGCAATGAATTTAAAAACAGATTTTCTCCTTTTGGAGCAGATTATTCTAAATTCTTTTATTCAACTTCTTCAAAATTTGAAATTTTTAATAAAAGCTTAAATTTTGTAATTAAAAATTGAAATGGTGATGAAAATAGGTTATATATTCCTTTTGAAGGAAACCCTTCTGACAAAAATAATATTGCTGTTGACTTTCCAGAAAATGGACAAATTAAAAGCAAAGAAGAAATTTTAGATGATTTAAAATCTAGAACATTATCCATTCATTATATTGTTAATGACAATGCTAAAACTTCAAGAGTTATAAGTGGGACAGCTTGAATTTTTGATAAAGAAAAAAATACCAATACATATTATTTAGCTACTAATATACATGTGGTTTCTGATTTATTAAAATATAAAGATAAAGTTTCTTCATTTGCTTATAGTTATAATTCAAAATATAGAAGTTTACCTCATATAAATACCCCTATTACACCTAGTGGAGTTTCATATTCACAAGTATTTAGAAGATTTGATCGTAAAATAAATGAACCTTATGCTTACAACATTAATAAATCACCTTACATAACAAAAGAAGCAGAAGAATTTTGAAAACATTTAGAAATCATTCCATTAGGAGAAAATTCTCCAGAAAAAGGCAAATATACAGATTTTGCCCTTATAAAAGTAACTTTTCCAGAAGATAAGGTTGTAAGAAATATATTTAATAAACCTACTTATGTAGAACAATTTAAACCAGATCAAGCTAAATATTACGATGAACACAAATTAAATTTTTTAATAACAGACAGAATTGACTTTCCTAAATCAGTTAATAGTGAAAATAACTTATTACCTTTACCAATGGAACTAACATTTGCTGGTTATTTAGGTGGTGATGAATATGTAGAAGTTAGTCAATCACCATATTTAAAATATGATAATGATAGCTACAGAATTCAAGAAATTGATAATAAAAAATATACTTCTCTCAAAGAAAATATTCATTTACCTGGTATTTATAGTGGTCATGGAATGAGTGGTTCTCTTGTATTAAATCAATTTGGGCAAGTTGTAGGTATTTTTTGAGGTGGATATTTTGGAGATGAAAATGAAAAAGGATTATCCTTTGGAACAGGAATTATAGATACAATTTCTATAAAAAGAAATAATCAAAAAACAGTTTTAAGAAAATGATTAGATCAAACCAAAAATATAGTAACAGATTTAGATGATATAGATGCAAAGGTAAAATATTAAAATATGGAAGAATTAGTATTAGAAGTTAAATATAAAGAAAGAATCGATAAATATATTAGTGATAATTCTGATATTTCTAGAAATGATGCAAAAGAATTAATTTTAGGCAAAAACGTCTATATAAATGATGAAATATTAGTTTTAAAACCTAATTTTATCGTTTTTGAAAATCAAAAAATTTATATAAAGGAAATTCCTGTAAAAGAAATTAATGTTGAACCAGAAAAAATGGACTTAAATATTATTTATGAAGACGATGATTTAATTGTTATTAATAAACCAACGGGTATGGTTGTTCATCCTGCTCCTGGGAATTTAAAAGGAACTTTAGTAAATGGACTATTATATTATTTTAATAATAATTTATCAAATATTAATGGACAAATGCGACCAGGAATTTTACACAGAATAGATAAAGACACATCAGGTTTATTGATTGTTGCTAAAAATAACAAAAGTCATTCCTTTTTAGCAGAACAGTTAAAAAATCACTTAATCAAAAGGAAATATAAAGCTATTGTTGAAGGTTTTATTTCCAATGAAATAATGCACATAAATTTACCAATTGGTAGAGACCCACTTCATCGCCAAAAAATGACTGTAATTAAACAAAATTCGAAAGAAGCAATTACACATGTGTTTTTAGAAAAACTTTTTACTTATAATCAAAAAAACTTTTCTTTAATAAGATGTGAACTAGAAACAGGAAGAACTCACCAAATTAGAGTACATATGGCATATATTAAAAACCCAGTATATGGAGACCCACTATATGGAAAGAAAGTTGATGAATTTAACCAAAGATTACATGCTTATGAAATAGAATTTACCCATCCTAATGGCAAAAAAATGATTTTTAATGCACCACTGCCAAAAGAATTTGAAATTAGCAATTAAAGATAATGATTGCCAAATTTTAAATAAAATGGTATAATATTCACAAAAGGAGACTAAATGATTTTAAAACCAGAAAAAACACTTCAAGAACTATGAGATGAAAAAGATAAATATAAAAATAGCTTATGATTTTTTAGTAGTATATTAATCTTAATGATTATTCTTTCATCTGCTTTATTTGTAGTGACAGCTATTTTTTATAGTAATTATTCACAAGAAGAAAATACAACTTTCGCTAGTTTTCTACAAACAATTTTAATTTTTTCAGTAACTTCTACTTTTTTAATTTCTATAGTTACTTTTTTATTTTTCAATTCATTTACAAAAATAAACAAGAATAAAAACTTTTCTTTTCTTGGTGGATTAAACCTTTTATCTTTTTATTTAATTTGAATTTTAATTTGATTTGTAAGTTTATTGATAAGAGAACCAATAATAAGAAATGCAGCAAATACTAAAAGTTTTATTTTTATAACACCAATAATTTTATTTACAATATTAGCAGTATTTTCACTAATTATGTGATATCCATGAAAACTTTTAAGATCAATTCAAAGATCTTTTGTTTTAGCCTATCAATATGAACAATTTCAAAAATTTACACAAAATTTTGATTTAAATGCAATTTTAAAAGATTTTCAAAAACAAAATATTTATCCTAATGAAAATATAAAAGAACCTTTAAATAAAGAAGGACAAACTGTTGAAGTCACAAAAGAAGAACAAGATCCAAAAAAAGAAGAATTAAAACAAAAATTATCTAAATTAGATAAAGCACAATTAGTCAAAATAGCAGAAAAATTGCAAATTTCAGGTGTTGATTCTTTAAGTAAAGAAGAACTAATTAAGATAATAGTTAGATTAAGTTAAACAGAAAAAAATTCCATCAAAGTGGAAGGTAGTGTAAGATATTTTGTGTAAATTTCTCTTGCTTACTTTTTAGTAAGAGAT
>NZ_JBTGVG010000022.1:0-15022 GCF_054343455.1 Mycoplasma sp. 1012 | reverse complement strand
TCAACCAAAAAAATGGTTGATTTTCTGCTTTTTAGTGTTAACTGGGAAACTCGGGATAAACATTTAGTATAAAAATATTATAATTATAATGTTAATTAAAAAACGGAGGACATTAATGAAAATTATATCAATAGGAGCAAATCACGCAGGAACTTCATTTTTAAGAACAATGAAAAAAGTTGCTCCAAACGCTAAATTAGTAGCATACGACAGAAATACCGATATTTCCTTTTTAGGTTGTGGTATTGCTTTATGAGTTGGAGGAGAATTCCAAAGCCCAGATGGTTTATTTTATTCAAGTGTTGAAGAATTAAAAGGGCTTGGAATCGATGTTAAAATCGCTCATGAAGTTATTGAAGTAAACAGAAAAGAAAAATATGTAGTTGTTAAAGACTTAAGTACAGGAAAAACTTTTAAAGACACATATGACAAATTAGTATATGCTGGTGGTACATGACCAATTATTCCACCATTTGAAAACATTAACTTAGAAAACATTTTAGTTTCAAAAATCTTTGCACACGCTAAAGAAATTAAAGCAAAAGCAGAAGACAAAAATGTTAGAAATGTAGTTGTTATTGGTGCTGGATACATTGGAATCGAATTAGTTGAAGCGTTCCACAAATACGGAAAAAATGTAACACTAATTGATATGCAAGACAGAATTATTCCTAACTACTTTGATGAAGAATTTACTAAAAAAGTTGAATTCTCAATGGAACACCACGGAATTAAAATGCAACTTGGTGAAAAAGTTCAAAAATTTGAAACAAAAGATGGTAAAAAAGTATCAGCTGTTGTTACAGACAAAGGAACATATGAAGCTGATTTAGTAATTTTAGCTATCGGATTTAGACCAAATACAGAATTAATTCAAGGTGTCGAAAAAACAGCTAATGGTGCTATAAAAGTAGACAAATTCCAAAGATCATTAAGTGATGAAAACTTATATGCAATCGGCGACTCTGCTTCAATGATTAATAGTGCTACAAAAGAATATGCACATATTGCTCTTGCTACAAACGCAGTTAAAACAGGAATCGTTGCAGCATTCCACTTAGCAGGAAATGAATCAATTCCTTTCCCAGGATATTCAGGAACAAACGCAATTAATGTATTTAATTTCAACTATGCATCAACAGGTTTAACAGAAGTTGTTGCTGCTAAAACAGAAGGAATTAAAGAAAGTTTTGCAGTGGAATATTTTGAAGACAATGACAGACCAGAATTTATGAAACATCACTTTAAAGTTTGATTCAAAATTACATATGACAAAAAAACATTAAGACTTTTAGGGGCTCAAATTGGTTCTGAAGGTAGAGCAGCAAATCACACTGAAGTAATTTATATGTTATCTCTTGCAATTCAACAGGGATTAACATTACCACAAATTGCTCTAATGGATTTCTACTTCTTACCACACTTCAACAAACCATTTAACTTTGTAATTCAAACAATTTTAAATGCATTAAACTTAAATTACAGCAAAAAATAATTAAATTTTAATTTTTTCCCGATTTTTTCGGGTTTTTTTATTTTCCATTTTTAAAATTGTTATAATTAAAAAATGGAAACAATTTTTCAAATTAAAACAAGTAAAGAGTTAGATTTATCTTTTGACTTTCAAATTTTAAATCATCAAAATAGAATATTAGATATTAAAGTAAATGGTCTTTTAAGGAATATTAAATATAATGATAATTTTTTTGATTGATTTATTGAAGATCTATTATTCCTATTAGATAATAATAGATATCAAAAAAGATGAGATTATGGACAAATAAATATTTTAGGGATTAAAAATTTATATCTCAATGAAAAAGATTATCATTCTTTTATAAAACTCTTTAAAAGTGTTACAAACTTTGATTTAGTAGTTAAGGAGTAAAATATATGAAAATTTATATTAGTAAAAATTATTCACCTTTTTACAATTTAGTTCTTGAAGAAATAATGACAAAAGATGAATCAAACACAGAAGATATTATTTTTTTGTATCAACACGAAAATGCTGTTATTATAGGTAGAAATCAAAATGCATATAAAGAAGTAAAATTTGATGTTTTAGAAAAAGAAAATATTGAACTTTATAGAAGGCTTTCTGGTGGTGGTGCTGTTTATCATGATTTAGGAAATTTAAATTTTTCTTTTATCACAACAAACAAAACAGAAAGAAGTTACACCAAATTTTTAGAGCCTGTTTTAGAGTTTCTACATACTTTAAATTTAAATGCTGAATTTAAAGGGAGAAACGATCTTGTAGTAAATGGTTTTAAATTTTCAGGAAATGCCCAATTTATTTATAAAAATAAAATTGTTCATCACGGAACTATGCTTTTTGATGCCAACTTAAGCAAACTTTCAAATGTATTAAATCCAAGCAAGCTTAAAATGGAATCAAAGGGAATTAACAGTGCTAAACAACGTGTAACAAACTTATTAGAACAATTAGAAAATAAAATTTCTATTAATGAATTTATAGATAAATTCGCTTTATTTTTAAAAGAAAAATATAACGGAACAATAGAAGAAATTCCTTCTAAATATTTAGAACAAATGGAAAGTATAAAATCAATTCGTTCTTCTAATGATTGAGTGCTTGGAAAAAATCCTGAATTTTCTTTTTTTAGTGAAAAGAAAACCGAAGGAGGAATTTTACAAATAAGTGCAAACATAAAGGAAAATAAGATAAATTCAATCAAATTTGAAGGAGATTTTCTTGCCAAAGTTGGAATAGAAGAAGTTGAATCTAAATTAATAAATCAATCTTTTGAAAAAGAAACAATTATTAAGATTTTAAATTCTATTAGTAATCTTGAAGAATATTTTGGAAACATCTCAGTCAAAGAAATTATAGAAGTCTTATTTGGTACTTAATCTACATATAAAGAAAAACACAGAAATAAATCTGTGTTTTCATTTTATCTTTTGCTTTTCTTTTTCTTTAAAATCAGTAATATTGCTAAAATAATTAAACCAATTACAGAAATAGATGATATTATTGGAACTCCTATTTTTAAAAAAGGATTAGTTTTGTTTTCTTCTTTAATTTCATCATTAATTTTTAATTGAAGTTCTTTTAATTCTTGTTCTGATTTAGCTTCTTCTTTTTGATTTGAAAATTCTTGTTGTTTAATTGGATTTTTTAATTTAGAAATTAAATCTTCTGTTTTGTTGATTTCTTCTAATATATTTTGTTTTTTATCTTCAAGTTCTTTAACAAAAGAAAGAAGATTATCTTCATTTTTATCTAATGTTTTTAGTTTATCTTTATAAAAAGCAATTTCATTTATTAGTTTTAAATCATTAATTTTTTTATTAATAGATATAAAATCAAATTGTGATTTCAACTTTGTTAAATCTGCTTTTATGCCCGAAATTTCTTTATATTCTAAAGTTTTATTAGAAATTTTTTCATCAGTACTATTAATTATGTTATTAATGTTGTTAAAAACTTCTTCGCTATAAATAGGCTGATATTTTACATTAAAAATTAATTCGCTTTTTAATAATTTTAATTCTTTTGCTTTTTCTAAACTGAAAGAGTCAAATAAGTTTTTTAAGAAATTTAAATTAGTTTCTTTATCTCTTAAATTTATATTATCGCTCATTATAATTTCATCTTTTTTATTAAATTCACTTTGTAATTCTTTAGATAATTCTTCTCATTTAACTCATTCATTAGTTAAAATATTTTCAAAATTAGGTCTAATTTCATTTATGTATTTTTCATTAAATTCACCTAATTTGTTATATTCTAATTTATTGTAATTATCAATAAAATTTAAGTTTAGTTCTTTATATTTTTCTTCATCATTTAAATTAATAGTTAATTGATGTTTAATTGCTTCACTAGAAGTAGCTAATCTATCAACACTTTCTGTTGTGTAAACACTTTTGTAAAGAAAATGGAATTTTCTTACATTTATTCTCGCTTCTTCTAGTTGATAAATAGAAGCTTCTAAATCAATTTTTGCTTCATTATATAAAGAAACTAACTGTTCTAAAGTTTCTTGAGTGATATCTTGGTTTTCACTTATGATTTTATTTATATAAGAATAAATTCTATTGTATTCTTGATATGAAAGTGATGTATACTGATGATTACTATTATCAATTTTTTCTGAAATTAAATTAGATAATTGACTTAAATCTGCTTTTAATCTCGCGCTTGCTATAACACTGTTTATTTCTGCAACAATGCTATCAATGGTGCTTTGATTTATGTTTGCTGAATCTTTAGTTAATTGCCCTTTTGCAATAACTTTGTCGTACAATTCTTTATCTTCTTGAATTCAATTATTGTAGTTATTGTTTTTTTGCAATACTAAATTATCTAGTTCTATTTTATTTGTTTCTGAATTAGTGTGTGCATTATCTAAAAAGGTAATTTCCGCTATTTTTGGTTTTTTATTAGTTCACTTAATTGATAAAGAAATTATTTTATTTTGATCATCTATTGGCAGGTTAAAACCTGAGTTTAAAGCAACTAAATGTCCTAATACAACTTCTTTTGTTTGATGAGTCTCTTCACTATAAATAGTTGCAGACACTTCTGCTAAACTTGGTTCTTGTACACTAACAATGTTTAAATATTTGTTGTTATATTCATTTTTAGCAAATGAATATTTTAAAGTACCATTTTCATTTTTAGGTTCATAGTATGTTCTTAATTTTTCATCAATAAGATTTAATACAGAAGTTTCTGGATTTTTAGATTCAATATTAGTTCCGCTAAAACCTGCAATGTTATTATTTGTTTGATCGTTACCATCATTAATTAAAATTTCATTTATAAATAAACCTCTATTGTTAGGATAATTGTGATTAATGAAAATTTTTAAATATCTTGCTTTTTTATTTTCTAAATCACTAATTCCTCAATATCTATAATTTGGATATTTAGAGTCATAGAAACCAAAATTTGTATCAAAAAGTTTTTTGTAACTAAATTTTGAACCATAATCATCAACAGTATAAACAGTTTCTCAATTCGTGTTATCTTGTGATATTTGAATATCTGCACTTCTTAGTCAATTTATATTATTAATATCTGAAAAGATTTTAATTGAATTAATGTTCATTAGTGAACCTAAATCATAAGTTAAAAAGTCTCTAGGTCTTAAACTTTTACTTATTTTAGAAACTGTTGTAAAATCTCCATCAAAAGCAAAATTTTCTTTAAAATTATCGTTTTCTAAAGGTGTAATATTTGTATCTATTAATTTACCAAAAACTGTTTGTTTTTCTGTTTGTATAAACATCTTATTAAAAGTAATATCTAAAGCATTTACTGATTGATTTCTAAAAATAATATATCTTGCCTGAGTTGGCGAACTTGCAATTGAATCAACATTTAAATCATATCAATTAACTCCATCAATTGAACGGAAAATACTGATGTTTTCAGTTTTTTCTCAATCTAAATCAATACCATTTATAGTTTTAGTTTCTTTTAAATCAATACCAATAAATTCACCAGAATTCATATGATATTGATTTTTAGAATTTTCTTTATCTATACTAAACAATTTATAAAGATTATCAACATGAGAAGTGGTTAAATTTTCTTTATTTGCAATATTAGATAATAAAAATTCATTAGTGTTAATTCCATCGAATTTAAAATTCACACTTTTTACTTCTCAATAACTTGTAGTATCTTGATTAGAAAGAATTTTAATTCCAGTGAAAACTCCGCTGTTTTCAGGTAATTTAATTGTGGTTCAATCATCATTTAACTTAACATCGCTTAAAAGTTCAAATGTTTCGTCATTAACTAATTTTAAAATTTTTACAGAAGGTATTTTATGTTTATTAGATTGTAAAATACTGATTTCACGAATAGCTCTTGGGTATTTGAAATCTACTTTAAATCCAACATTATTTTTTACAAAACTATTATCACTTGATGCTATAACAGTTGATGTGTAATCTGTATTATCAACTACATAATTTATAGAATTATTATATTCTGAGGCCCTAATTTCTTCTCTACCAAGAATTCTTGCATTATCCAAACTTGCTGTATATTCTTGTTTTTTCTCATAATCATCATAACCAACTCTTAGTCCTGCTATTCTTCATCAAGAACTATTAACCGTTGCATTATTATAAAATCTAAATTTATCTGTAAAAGCATAACCATGAACAACATGATTAAATTGATTTCCTAAATTATTTTTAGAACCAAATAATTTTCAACTAGAACTTGTGTAATCATAATATTCAATTTTAAAATTATTAAGTCTATCTCTTCCGTTTTCTTGACCTTGATCTAATTCTATTCTTGTAATTAGTCTTTTAGATGGAAATTTAAAGGCTACAATTTTATCTTGTGAAATTTTAGAACTACCAGGACCTGTTGCACTATCTGAGAAAGTTCATTGCGTAGCGTAATTATTATCTTTTACTGATTCAATACTTCCAGCACGTACTGCAATTCCTGCTGTTGAATCTTCCATATTTGCCTGTAAATCGGTGTAATTTAATTTATTTGTAGCAATTTCATTTTGATTAATTAAAAAATTAGTAATTCTTAATCAAGCTGCTTCTGGATTGCTTCTATTTGCAATCAATCTTACACCAGTTACATTTTTTATATTTAAATTATTTACAGTTATTGGTCGAATATTATCATGAAATCTTTCATAGATTTCTCCGTTTAAATCCTTTCAAACCTCATCATTTTGCTTATATTGAATACGTGAATAGAAAAAATGATCTCTTCCACCACCCATTTTTATATAAATAGAATTTAATTTTATTGGTTCTGAAAATTCAACACCAAAATAGTCATCTTTAACTATGGCATCTGGATTTGTAAATAATTTTTCTTCCCTATTATTAGCAAGGAAAATATTTCCTTTATCACTTTCTGGTGTATCTCTTCTATTGCTAATAAAGGTTAAATTAACTTTATTAATATCTACTTCTGAAAAATTTAATTTTTTAGTTTGTTCTTCTTCTAAAAAACCAATAACCTGTTCTATAAAAGGTTGAATATATTTTGTTCCTACTTCTGGTTTAACAAGAAAATTCTGAAAATCAATTGAATGATTTTCTTTTGAATTATTAACATTAAATTTTCCTAAGTATAAATTATCACCCAATTCTCCTACTTGATTATTTTGAAGATTATTTAAAGCATCCAGTAAGTAAATAACTCCTTGAGTTAAATCGTAAAAAGAATCAATTCAAGGGGAAAATTCCTTTACAAAAGAATTTTTAAAATAATAATTTTTAAGTTTTAATAACTTATTTTTTAATTCTATAAAGTCAGTTTTAAGCGAGTTAACTTGATCAATAGTATATGTTTTAGAATTAAGTATGCTTTGTAAATTTAATATTTTATCTTTAATGTTTAGTGATTCATCAATTTCATTTGGAACTGGAATGTTTTGATATAAAGAATGAGAACTAAAATTCTTAAATACCTCGATTAATTCTTTATATTCAATCTCACTACCAATTAAATTTTTGAATGATTCATTATATAATCTTTCTCTTTCTTCGTCTGATTTAATGTTATTTCATAAATAAGAGCTTAAAACATAAAGTGGTATTTGTGAATGTTCAAAAAATAAAGAAGGATTGAGAAGAACTCCATCAATTTTAAATTCATCAAAGTTGATATCTAAATTTTCTTTAACACCACCTAAAATTAAGTTATTTTGCTTGTTTGACAAATTAATTCAATTACTTCATAAAGTAATTTTATTTCTTCCTGTAACTTCAATAAAATCACTTAAAAACTGATTGTTAACTTTATTAAAAGTCTTTCCTGGGTTAGTAATGATTTCAAAGGTGTTTGGAATAGTAATGATAAATTCTTTTAATTTATTAACACTTTCTGATTGATTTTTATCAAAATTATTTATAATCTCAAAATTATTTAAAGCAACAAAGATTTCTTTGTTTTTTGCTGGTAAAGTATCAAATCATTCTTTAAATTTGGTAAAAAACTTTTCTTGAATAGATAAATTAATATCACTATTTTCATTGAATATAAATCCAAATTTAGAAACTTTTAAATTTATTAAATCTAAAATTTTTTGTTTAAAATTCTCTAAATCACTATCAAAAGACTCAACCCTAACTTTGTTTGTCTGAAAAATATTAAACATAAAAACAGGTTCAATATTATTTTCTAAACTTTTATTTATAAAAGGAACAAGAAAATCTTCTTTTTCTTTGTTAGAATATTTTAATTTTCAATCTGCATTGGTTTTTTTATCAAATCAGTTTCAATAAAAATATTTATTTAATTTTTGTTTTTTGGCATAATCAAGATATTTAAATCTTTGTTCATTATTTCAATTTGTGTTTTGTGAACCTTCAATAATTCCTCTATTTTTTGTTAAAGAAAAGTCTTTAATAACAAATTCTTCTATTGTTCTGTTTTTAAGTTGATTAAAAATTTGTTTAAATGTTTCAGATGCATAAAATTCGGAATTTTCTTGTAATCCAAAAGCACCAATTACATTATTCTTGCTGGTTAAAATGTAAGAATCATTTTTTTGAATAATATCATTGCTTCCATGTATTTCAGACAATAATAAATTATCCACTGTTGTATCATCATTAAGTTTATTTCCAATAAGAATATTGGTTTTACTTTCTATAATTTTCTTTTGAGAAGTAAAACTATAATTTTTGGCTGATAATATGTTTTTAAAGTTATTTACTGTATTTTCAGAAATTCCATCTTCTATAACTAAATTAATTTCAGAACTCAAAACATAATTTTTATCCAAATAATTAATGTTTTTTACATAAGGATTTATATTGTAGTTTTCGTGATTTTGCGAAACACTATTTTCAAAAGAAGCTGATACAAAAAATGCAGGAGATAAGGTAATTAAAGGTATAAATTTCTTTATTTGTTTATTTTTTTTCATACTATTTCTCCTTTATTTCTTTCATAAATCATGGTAAGTCATATTTATTTGGATTTACTGCATTTGCCCTTATTATTTGTGAAGCAAAAGAGTGTTTATTTTTGAGTTCAAAAGGATGTTCTCCTTTTCAGTTAACACCAAAATAGTTATAATCTTGCCCATCATAGTTTCAACTTATAGAATATTGAAAACCAACTCCAGAATTTCATAATGATGCTAATGAATTATCACCTATGAATCTCCCTGTTCCTGAAGCTCCCGCCCCAGAATAGAAAGGTGCATAATTAGTTTCATTTGCTATTATAAATCCTCATTTTCAACCACTTCAATAATTGCTTATTGGTCTATGATCAAGAATAGCAGTTTGATTTCCACGTGGATAACCAATAGAAACAATGTCTTTTACCGTTGGTGAATTCATATCATTATATCTTCAAGTATAATCAATATTTGAATTACTTAATTTAAATCAGTTTTCTAAATAAAGTGCTAAATCAAATTTCCCTTCTTCTCTTGCTTTTGCAATTCCTGGATTAATATCAATAATTATTATTGATGAATCCAGTCTTTCTGGAGTTTTTCCTGTATTTTTTAAAGGATCTCCATTTAAATTATATTGTTGAATTCCTATTCAAATAGTTGTTGATTCATTTCCCGATGTACTTGTATAATCTGTTCAACCATATCTACCTCTTGAAGCGTAAGTTCTTGCTTGTAAAAAAGGTGCTGATATTGTTTTATCACTTGATTTAAAGAATAAATTATCACCAGATATAAGGGAAAAATCGTGTATACTAGATGATTCAGCATGGTGATTAGTCATTACATAAAATCTACCATCATTTGGATCATCATTTACTTTTCCTATCATAGAAGCAGTGGCAATTGCCCCACCTGGACTATAGGCAATTGCTCTTCCTATTACATTTCTAACAGATTGACTATATTTTCCATACTCTCTAAGTCTTAAAGGTTCTAGTCTCATTTTGTAACCTTCATGGAATTTAAAAGCAACATTAGAATTAGGATTATAAATGCTATGATCAAAAAGATATTCCGGTTTATTAAAGAAAATTGTTGGTTGACTAAAGGTGTTAGGTTCCACTTTAGAATAATCAAAGAGATTGGTTTCTCAACCAAAATCTTCAGTTTGTTTAGTTGAATCATATTTAACTTTTAAAGTAGCTGCTCCAGCAGCAAATAAAAAGTTGTAATTTCTTAACTCATGAACTACTGATTTTGCTTCTTCTCTTGGATCAATAACTATTTTGATTTCAGGTTTTTTAGGTCATACACTAAATTCAATATCTTCATTTTCCATTCATCTTGCTTGAATTTTAAAAGTAAAATCAGTATTATTTTTTGTTACTGTTTTTTCTATATTAATTATTTTTTGATCTTTAATTTCATCATAATCTAATTCTATATCGAAAGCAGGATTTGGGGAAATTGTAATTTCTGTATCTCCGTGATGTATTGCTCCACCATTAAAACTTAGATTCAATTTTCTGTTAGATATATATGAATTTTTAAAAAGTGGATCTAAAATCTTGTGTTGAAGTGTTCAAGAAAGAATATTTGCTTCTTTATCTATGGATCATAGTGCATCTTTTCAATATAATTCTAATGTTCTTTCTCTATGGATTTCATTTTCAGAATTATAAATGGTTCTTAACGAATTTGTATCTCTTCTTTCATCATATGAAGGAGCTGTTCGTTTATTTGTTATTGAAGATGGTTTAAAACCAGTGATTTTGTATCAACTATTTGCATTTTTATTTCAAGGTCTTACATATTCTGGGTCTTCTACTCCAAATTTTACTAAAGAAAATCTTATATAAGCTGATGTTTCATCAATTTGTTGAATTTCGTTTATTTTTATTTCACTAACAGCTAAATCATAGTTTTTATACGAAATAAAACCATCTTGATTTTTTATAGTAATTATTTGTCTAAGTTCGTTTTTGTGACTATTAAAATAACCAACTGTATTAGTTGCCAGTCTTTCTTTATCAATTTGCAAATCATCTAAAGTTAAATTGTTCAGCATAATTTCAGGATAGTGTAATTGTTGATAATCATTTACAAAATTCACCATAGAGAATTTTTGTTTAGTAGAAAATCTTTTATTTTGATGTTCTTTTTCAATAAAACCAATTTTAAAATTCAATCCTCTTTTACCAACAAGTTCAAAATCATAATAGTAAATAAAATATTTATTTTTAATTCTGCCTAAATCACCGTTATTAATAGAAAATGGTTGTACATCCTTTGAATAGTTTCCTGTTCCAAAAGGAATGTAAGCTAAATTATCTTTGTTATCTGTTTTATTATTTGTTCCGTTTGTAATTTGAAAGAGATAACTCGCTTTATAAAACTGTTGTTGCTGCACAAAATCTTTAGCATTTATAATACTAAAATAATTTGAAGGGTTACCATTATCTTGAATTTGCCCATTAACTCTTACTTGTTGAATATTGGATTCATTTAATTGTCTTAAAATATTTAAATCATTTTGATCAATTTGGTCAAAACCATCAAAGTCTGCCTCAGTTAAATTATTTCTTGTTTTAGGTTTTATATCTTCTAAATCAAATAACCTAAAATTTATCATTTTAATTGGGTGATTATATAAATCACCTAATGCTTGTATTGGTGCTTCTTCTCCATTTATTTTATATCAAAGAATTAAATCTGCTGATCCGTTATAGTTATCAACATTATTAACATCTTTAACAAAAATTTGATATTTACCAAATTTAGGTAAGTCATAAATTTCTTCCATTGCTTTTTTAGCATCTGCTGCTAAAAACTCAGAGTGTGTATAAAATATTCCTGGTTTAAATTTTAGTAAACTTCAGAAATACTCTTTAGTTCCTTTTAGTATATTTTCAATTTGAGCAAAATCTTTAGCATCTTTTTCACTTTGAGTTGCATCTGTGTTTAAAAAATCTACAGGATTTAATGTTGGTAAAATTTTAGACTTAATTATTTGTTTATTAAATAGAACATTGAATTGGAAATATAAACGATTTTCTTTATATGTTTCAAACGAAGTGATGTCAAAACTAAAAAAGTTTTCTATCCCTTTTGTTCTTGGTTTGAAGAAAATTTTCTTATTTTCTATTAAATTAAATTCACTATAAGATAGTTTAGATAGTGCTTCATAATCGACTTCATAAAATTGATCTAAATTATTTAAAACTACTTTATTTATAAAAGGCATTACATCCTTTTGAAAAGGAATTTCCTTTTTAATAGTAGATTTTAGTTTTCTATTACTTTTCAAAAATACATCTAGTGTTAATACTAAAATGTTTTTATTGTCTTCTTTTAACTCCGAATTAACTACATCAAAATCAAAAGTTTCATCATCTCCTTCATTTATAAATACTTTATAATTATTTAAATTTATAGAAGCAGAATGTAAATAACGTTCTACATCATAACCATTTGGATCTTTAGAAAGGGAAACGGTGTTGTGTTTTTGAACTTCTGACAATAAAGAAGACTTAAGCGATGTTTCATCATTTGTAGTTGTTGTAATATTTTGTTCATTAAATTCTTTTAACTTACTATAAAAATCATTAATTTTTGTCTTAATGGCAGGTAAATCTTTTATGTCAAAATCTAAAAGTTTATATTTTTCATTATCATAAATCTTGCTAAAATCCAATGCTTCTTGTTTTAAAAAGAAAGGAAGAACAGCATATGCATTTATTTTATTTTCATCAATTGCTAAATTAGTTTTTAAAAACTCTTCTTTAACTTTGTTTAGCAGTTCAAAAAAACTATTTATTTCATTTTTAAAAGAATTAAAATCTTCTAAATTTTCTTTTGTATATGTCTCTACTTTTAAATAATTTTTAAAACTTTGACTAATTGATGAATTCTCATTCACAATATCTAAAAAAGATTTAATTTCATTTAAAAATTCACTATTTTTTGACTTAAGTTCTTTTTCAAAAGAAGAAAGTTGATCTTCTGTTATAACTTTATTTACTCCAGAAATTAAATCGGTTTTTTGTTGTTGACTTAAATGTTGATTGCTATTTATTTTTTCAATTAAGTTATTAATTTGTGAAGATAACTCATTTGAACGATTATTGTTAGAAATTATATGATTAGTTATGTCTTCTATTAAATTTATAACCGTATTTTCTATATTGGTTAATGAATTTAAAGTAGAAAAATTATTATTTTTAATGCTTTCAAAATTATTAATTTTTTCTTTAATTTCAGTGCTTAATTGATCATTATAAATTTCTTTTATTTGGCTAATTTCCTTTATTTTTCCGTTTATTTGTTGAATTTGACTCAAGAAACCATTTTCATTTTCTATAGTATTAAAAACATTTTCTATATGGTTTTTTACAAAAGTAATTAAATTAACATCAAATTCTTGATTTTTTGATAATTGCTCAATTAAATTTTTGAAATCTTCTAAATCAAACACGAAGATTTTTTCTTTTTTTTCTAACACTTGTTTAAGTTGATTATTTAAAGTAGAGAATTCATTATTAAAGTTTTCAAAAGAATAATTTTCTTTATTTAAAAATTTTAATAATTGATTATTTATGTCAATAATATCAGAATCTTTTTCGTATGTATATTTACTCAATTCTTTTTCTTTATCTTTGTTTTTGTTAAATGACTTTAAGCTGTTTAATAATTCACTTTTAAAAACAGAAGAAGAAAATGTTTTATAGTTTGTTTCTGTTTTATTTAAAATAATTTCTTTAATGTTTGCAAAAGCAGAATTAATATTATTCAAAAAAATATTACTTATCTCTTTTTGTAGGTTTTCTACATTATTTTTATGCATTTTTTTTGCAGAATCTATATATTTTTTTAATATAGTTATATAGTTATTTAAATTTGTTATTAACTCTGAAAAGTCAAAGTTTTCTGAATTTAAAAAAATTTTTAAATTCTTTAAGCCTTTGATTACAAAAATATCATTTTTTATTTCTTCTTTTTCTAAAGAGGGTTTTAAATCGGCATATAAATTTAAACTTTTAGATAAAGAATCTATAAAGTTTTTATCAGAAAACAAATTTTTATTGTTGCTAAAATTCTTATTAATTTTTTCTTTTAAATTTTTAAATTCTGGCAAGTTTAATGCTTCAATTTTAAAATCTTCTGTGGATTTATACTCATTAGAGCATGATGCTAAAAACATTATAGGAGTTGCTCCTAATATTATTGTTGGAAATCTTTTTTTCATATTTACTCCTCACAATTTATTTTGATATTATTTTCTTATATAGAATTATAGATTTATTTTTTTTTTTTTTTTGTAAAAAAGGCAAAAATAACACAAAAAAAGAAAAAACTGCATTTTTTTATGCAGTAATTTTTTTGCTTTATTTATTTAAAATAAATTATTTGTTGCTTTGATGGTAATTTATTTTTGTAAGTTAAATATTTATTTCTTGTTCTTATTTCATTAATATTAATAGTTTTAATAACAGGAATTTTAGTTTTTTCTATAAAAATAATATATTGTCTTGGATAAACGGCTTTTGTATTGATATTGTAAGTTATAAAATTAATATCAAGATTTTCAGAAGTTACTTTAATTGTGTCTAATGATTCACCTGAAGAGTAGTTAGAGTAGTAAACAACATGATATTTTTTAAATGTTTCTGAATTAAATATTTTTGAATATGTTTTGATAAAATCATTTCACTCTGTATTTATTTTGTTTTTTACTTGTTCAATTTTTATTTGAGATAGTAATTCTTTTTTGAAGGAATCTCCATCTTTTATTTCAAATGCATTCTCTCTTTTTTCAAAGTCTGAAGGACTTCATATCTTGTTAGAATTTAGTAAAAATACATTTTCTTCTAATTCATTTTCATTATTAAATTCATTGATTTGTTTATTTTCAATAGTTTGACAAGAAACAATTGAAAACACAGGTATTCAAACACTAGAACTTAATAATAGATTATTTACTATTTTAAATTTCACTTTTTTTCCTTTCTAGAAAACCAATAAGTATTATTTTCTTGTATTATCTGTCCTTATTATAATATATTTTAAAAATAAAATCTATTAAAATTGTAAATTATTAATCAAAATGTCCTTTTTTTAGCGATATGAAAATAATAATTATT
>NZ_JBTGVG010000021.1:0-15149 GCF_054343455.1 Mycoplasma sp. 1012 | reverse complement strand
TCTCTTACTAAAAAGTAAGCAAGAGAAATTTACACAAAATATCTTACACTACCCAATATTTTTTGGATTTTACTTTGAAATTTTAGTTAAACCATTCATATAAGGAACTAAAACTTTTGGAATATCAATTGTTCCGTCTTCATTTTGATATTGCTCTAAAATAGCAGCAAAAACTCTATCTATTGCTATACCAGAACCATTTATAGTATTTGCATACTCTGTTTTATTATCTTCATTTTTATATCTAATTAATGATCTTCTTGCTTGAAAATCACCAAAGAATGAAATTGATGAAACTTCTCTAAATCTTTGTTCTGAAGGGAGTCATAATTCTAAATCAAATGTTTGTTTAGAAGAAAAACCTAAATCTCCTGTGCTTAATGCTACTGTTCTATATGGAATTTCCAGTTTTTCTAAAATATTAGCAGCATCTTTTACAGTTTGGTGAAATTCATTCATCTTATCTTTATCATTAACTATTTTAACTAATTCTACTTTGTGAAATTCGTGAGATCTAATTAAACCTTTAGTATCTCTTCCACCACTTCCTGATTCAGATCTATAACATTTTGTATAACCAACGTATTTTTTAGCAACATTTAAATCTAAAATTTCATCATTATGATAATTGGTTAAAGTTACTTCTGCTGTAGGAATCATTCACATATCATTATTTTCAATTTTATATAAATCTTCAGCAAACTTTGGAAGTTGTCCTGTTCCATAAAGCATTTTGCTTAAAACCATTGTAGGAGTAACCATTTCTGTATAACCATTTTTTACATGTTCATCTAACATAAATGAAACTAATGCTCTTACTAATCTTGCTCCTTCATTTTTAAAAATAGCAAATCTAGAACCAGACATTTTAACTGCTCTTGAAAAATCTAAAATGTCTAAATCTAAACCAATTTCATAATGTGGTTTTAATGCTTTTACAAGTCCTCTACCAATTTTATCTTTAACTTCAACTACTACATTATCATTTTCATCTAAACCTACAGGAACTGAATCTAAAGGTAAATTAGGAATATTTAGTAATATATTTTCAATTTTAGAGTTAATTTCATTGCTTTGTTCACTTAATGAATCGATTTGAATTTTAAGTTCACTTACTTCGTTTTTGATTTGGTCAGTATTTTCTTTATTTCTTACCATTTGACCAATTTTGGCTGATTTTTCATTTCTTTGACTCTCTAAAAATTGAAGTTTTGACATAACTTCACTTCTTTTTTCTCCGAGTTTAAAAATTTCTTCTACTAAAGAAATATCAAAATTTCTTGTTTTAAGTTTATTAATAACTTCTTCTTTATTATTTAATATAAATTTAATATTTAACATAAATAAAATTATAATACAAAAACTAAAAATATATCTTATTAGTTAAATTGAATTGATATTTTTTAATAGTAGTTTATAATTTCCATATGAAAGAATTTGAAGTCAAAGTAGAAAGAAAGATTTTTGAAAACAATACTAAAAATTTCTTTATTTTTTTAGTAAAAACTAAAGAAAAACAAATAATTAGTCTAACATCAAAAATTAATTTGGAATTAAAAAAATCTTATTTAATTACTGCCTTAGAAAAAAACCATCCTAAATATCAAAATAGTTGAGAATTAAAAAAATGTGAATTAATTATTGAAACAAACGAAAAAGAAATAGTAAAATACTTTTCTTCTTCGCTTTTTCCAGGAATAGGTCAAAAAATGGCTCAAAGCATTTATAACACTTGGGGAGATAAATCCATATTTATTTTAAAAAATGATCCTAATCTCATTTATTCTATTCCTAAATTAATTCCCGAAAGAAAAGCAAAAATTATTTTTGATAAAATTTCTACAAATTCTTTAAAACAAGAAATAGAAATTTTCTTTTTTTCCAACGGATTAGAAAATTTATATTCTAAATTAGATAAAAAATACAGACTTCTAGAGTTTTGAAAATACTTAAAAGAGCAACCTTTTTGTATTTTAGATACAGTTGATGAATATGTTTTTGCTGATGTAGATAAAATGGCTTTAGCTTTAGGTATTAAACCAGAAAGTAAAATTAGAAAAAAATACATAATTTTAAATGAGTTTTTAACTTATTTAAAAGATAATGAAAATACTTTTTTAGAACCAGAAGAAATAAAACATGTATATAAAAATGCAAATAAAAAAATTTTTATGAGTATTGAAGAATTTAAAGAATATGTAAAAATTTTAATGGATCAAAAATTTTTATTTTTTGTCAAAGATAAAAAAAATATTACTCACTTTATAATGTATGAACAAGAGCAATTTATTGCAAAAACTATTAATGAAATTAAAAAGAAAGAATATAAATTTAAATATAAAAAATCTATTATTGGTAAGTATTTAGACGATATACAAAAAAATTCTGTTATTTCTGCTTTTGAAAATAATTTAACTATTATAACAGGTGGTCCAGGGACTGGTAAAACAGAAATTCTAAAATTCATTTATAAAGGATTTAGCGATGTTTTTGGAGAAAAAAACGTCGCAGTTCTCACTCCAACAGGTAGAGCCTCTTTTCATATTTTGCAAAAAGCATCCATCCCTTCTAGAACAATTCATTCATTTTTAGAAGTCTCATGAGAAAACGAAAATATTGAATATAATTTAGAATTAACAAAAGAAATTAATGCTTTAATTATCGATGAGTTTTCTATGGTGAATACTGATTTATTCTATAAACTCTTAAAATCTTTGGATTTAAATAAAATCAAAAAGATAGTTTTAATTGGAGACAAAGATCAATTACCTTCCATTGGTTATGGAAATTTATTAAATAACTTTATTAACAGTGATAAATTTATTACTAATAAATTAATAAATAATTATCGTCAAAAAGACAAACAAGAAATATTAGAAATTGCAGCATCTGTAAATAATGGTCAAATACCTGTATTTAAAAATAATTATGTAAAATTTTATGAAAGTAATACAAAGTCTTTTCTAGAAATTTTTAATAAACAAATTGACTTATTTTTATCAAAATTTTCAATAAATGATTTTATTGTAATTGCTCCAAAATACGCAGGAAATGCAGGGATTAATAATATTAATAAAATAATTCAAAGTAAAATTTTTGATGAAAAAAATAATACTTTTTTTGAAATAGACGGCATTAAGTACTTTGTTAACGACAAAGTTATGCAAACTGAAAATGATTCCAGTCAAAATTTGGTAAACGGAGAAATCGGTTATATAGAAAATATTCTGTTTTATAAAGAAAAAGTGGAATTTATAATAATTAAATTTAATGATAAACTAATTAAATTTACAGAGCAAAAATTCAGAAATTCTATAGTTTTATCTTACTGTGTTTCTGTACATAAATTTCAAGGTTCTGAAACATCTGCTCTTATATATTTAATTTTTAAAGAATATAATATATTTTTAAACAAAAAAATCTTTTATACAGGAATTACAAGAGCAAAAGACGAATTAATAATCATTGGAGAAAAAGACGCTATTGGAATAGCTGTATCAACAGAAGAGAGAGAAAGAAAAACAAATATCAATTATTTTTTAGAACAAAATGACTAAAGAATTTTACTGTTATTTGTAAAAATTATTCTTATAATGGAATATAATTTAAAATATGAAATTAATTATAGGTTTAGGAAATCCTGGTGTTGAATATGAAAATACAAAGCACAACGTGGGATTTTGAGTTTTAGATAAAATAGCTAATGAATTAGAATTAAAATTTGAAAAAAGTAAATTCAATGGTGTTTTTGCAAAAAAAGAAGATTATGTTTTAGCAAAACCATTTACTTATATGAATAAGTCAGGTGATTTTGTAAGAGAAATAATGTCTTTCTTTAAAATTCCTGCTGATGATATTCTTGTTATTTATGATGACATGGACTTTAAAATAGGTCAAGCAGCAATTAAAAATCACGGTTCTCACGCTGGGCATAATGGTATGAAAAACATTATTGAACAACTTGGAACTGATCAAATTAAAAGATTAAAAATAGGTATTGGTCGACCAGAAAATAAAAACACTAGAAATTATGTTTTAACCCCTTTTAGTCAAAGTGAAAAAGAAATAATTGATAAAGTTGTTGAAGATGCTGCTCTTGCCTCAATTGAATTTATTTCTAACGATATAAGAATGGTTATTGAAAGGTTTAATGCTAAAAACAAAAAAGCAAAGACTTCTCTTAGCAGTTAGTGGTGGACCAGATTCTATCTTTATGTTAAATAAATTTAAAAATAAAGATATTGTTGTGGCACACGTTAACTATAAAAAAAGAGAAACTAGCGATGAAGATCAAACAATAGTAGAGAATTTTTGTACAAAATACAAAATTCCTTTTTTTGTTTTAACTGTTAGTTATGATAATTATGAAAAGATAGAAAATTTCCAAAATTTTGCCAGACAAATAAGATATGATTTCTTTAAAAAAATTTATAAAGAAAATAACTGTAATTTCCTTTATATTGCTCATAATAAAGATGATTTTTTTGAAACAATAATGCTTCAAAAAAATAAAAATAAAATAGTTAATTATTGGGGCATAAAAAAGAAAAGTCAACTCTTTGATATGCAAATTTATAGACCATTACTTTTTAAGTATTCAAAAACTAAAATTGAAAACATATTAAAAAATAAAAACATAAACTTCGCTGTTGACTATACAAATAACTTACCAATTTATGAAAGAAATAAAATTAGAATTGAGTTTAAAAATAAATCTTTTTATAAAAATATAACAATTTTTAATTACAAAATTAAAAACATTTTTTTATTATTTAAAGATAGAAAAAATAAAAAAATGTTGCAAAAATGAGAAAAAACAAATTTTGATATTGATTGATTAAAACAACAAACAGAAAAAAATCAAAAAAATTTAGTATATAACCTAGTTCACCAAAAATTTTTAAATATAAATTTAACTGAAAATAAAATTAATTTAATTTTACAATTTCTCTTTTCTCAAAATAGGACTTCTTCCTTTTTATTAAAAAAAGGTATTTTTCTTTATAAAGTAAAAAATCACATAATATTTAATGACTAAAAATCGCTTTTTTTATTTATTTTTTCCGTTTTTTTTAAATTTTTTTTAAAAAAATAAAAATTTCTATAAAAATTCTTGATTTTTACAAAAAATAGTTTATAATAATAAAGTATCTCGCGAGTGTAGTTTAATGGCAGAACTTCAGCCTTCCAAGCTGACTATGAGGGTTCGATTCCCTTCACTCGCTCCAATCATTAATTTGACCAAAAAAGCAAGCTATAAAGCTTGCTTTTAAAATGCTTTTTTGAATACTGAAAAGTTTATTTCACCTTCTGTAAAAAACAAATTTTCTCTTTCAAGAAAACTTCTAACAAAAACTTTTAATGTTCCTGTACCTCTTCCTACAATTATATTTAAACTGTCATATTGATTTGAATTATTAAATTCAAAAATAGCATTTGATAATGTTATTTCCGCTTCTGATGTAGTTAAACCGTGCAAATCAATTGTTTTTTCATAACTTCAATTATTCATTTATTTTTGACATTCCTTACAATAATAGGTTCCTCTACCATTTACTTTTGTCTTTAAAATTTCATTTTGACAGATAGGACAAGGTAAACCTTTTTTAGTATGAACTTGTAAAAAGTTTTGGAAAGAACCTTTTTTCTTATTTAATGATGTATAAGAATTAATACTACTTCCACCTAATTCGGTGGAACGATCTAAAATATCTGTAGCTACTTCTAGAATGTCTTTAGCTTGTTTTTTGGAAATTAAATTACTAGGGGTTTCTGGATGAATTTTGGTTGCAAACAGCACTTCATCTACATAAATATTTCCTAATCCTAAAACAAGAGTTTGATCTAATAAAGAAGTTTTAATTGCTTTTTTTCTAGATTTTAATTTTTTATAAAATTCTTCTAAATTTGTTTGTGCAGGTATCTTTCCTAATTTAGCAAGTGGATTTGTTGTTAAATAATTTTGCTTTGTTCTTAAGTGAAAAGTTCCAAATGTTCTTGTATCATTGTAATGCAAATTACTATTATCACTAAACTCAAAAAGAACATAATCATGTTTTAATCTTGTTTTTGCTGGTTCAAAATAATTATATTTTCCTTCCATTCTCAAATGACTTAAAATAATATTATCATTAGTTAAATGAAATACAAGAAATTTTCCTTCATTAGTTACTTCTACAATTGTTTGTCCAATTAAAGCTTCTTTAAACTTTTCTACGGAAATTTCCTTTATAAATGAATCTCTAAAAATGTGAATATTCTCAATTTTTTTATTTTGAACATGTTTATTTAATTCTTGTCTTACGACTCTAACTTCTGGTAATTCTGGCATAATATAAAAATTTTACACTTTTATTATAAATATTATAGAAATATTATAGAAATGACTAACTATAAGAAAAAAATCGGTTTATAACCGATTAATTTTCTGCTTCATATTCTTGTAATTTTAACTTCATTTCTTCTAAAATATTTCTTTTGAAAACTTTTTTCTCTAAGAAAATATTTAAATATAAAGAACCAATACAGAATCCTAAAAATAAGAAATAAACTAAAACAGGAACTCATTTATATATCAATTTTCCATTATCTCTAAATAAACCTCAAGATGAATTAAAATCAGGGTTAAATAAATCTGAAAAAATTGTATATAAATAAACTACTTCTACAAAAGCAATACCTACAACAGAAATTACAGAAAATGTATAAAATAAATAACTATTTAATTTCTTAGTTTCTGTAATTTTATTTCTTTTTATTAAATATGAACCAATTACAAATCCATATATACCAAAAAAGAAAACTGTAGGATAATTTGTTGCTCCATCTATTCAACTATCCATTTTTAAAACCACTGAAGGTACTAAAATCAAGATAGCTCAAAAAGTTAAAATGATTGCATTGTATATTAATTCTGTTTTTTTAGCACCTATTTTTCTTTTTAGTGCATATGAACCAAAAAATAAATTTAAGTCAATTGCACTATATGTTTCACTAATAAATGCTAATGTTATTCCATTTATTACTCCAAAAGTTGATATTAAAATAAAGAACACTACAGATGGAATAATATATTTAGATACAGTTTTTGGTAATGTATCTGCTAAAACTGTTCAAACAATACCGCTATTATGTAAAATGGATGACACAGCAATTAAAGTATATAAAATAACTATAAGAGTCATTCCAAATAAAATTACAAAAGGTAAATTTTTAGATGCATTTTTCATTTTGTTTCTTACAGAACCGGCAACTAAAAAAGCATCATAAGAAAAGAGAACTGCAGGAATTGCGACAATCATTCCTTTTAATCCAAAAGGTGCTTTCCCTTCAAAATCTAAAAACGCATTTACTCCACCTTCTGAATTATGGGTGTCAAAAAATGCAATTCCCACAATAACAGCAACTATTAAAGGGATAAATTTTGTAAATGTTACTACTGTTTGTATTATTCCACTTGTTCTAATAGATAAATGATTTAAAGCTAAAAATAGAACAGAGAATAATAAACCTACTACAACAATTACTCAAAATGGAATTTTACCAAACTCCAAACTTGTTATTCCTGATAAGAAAAAGAAAAATATTTCTGATCCAAAAATACCTAAAACACTAGTTAATAACCCATAATAAAAAAGTGAATATAAAAATGATACTCCATACCCTGCTTTTACACCATAAATTTTATAAGCTCAACTAGATAAACCTGTTAATTTAGTTTTTCTGAAACTTCCTATTTCAGAAAAACTAAGAGCTGCACCAAGTGAAATAACTCCACCAATAATTCAACTCAATAATCAAGCTAATCCATTATTTCCGGTTGCTTTAGCTACTGATGCGTTTTTGAAGAATATTCCTATTCCCACAACAGAACCAATAAGCAACATCAATGAAACAAATAAGCCAATTTTTCTTACTGATTTTTCTTGCATAAAATCTCCTTATTATTTTTTATTATATAAAAGAGAAAAACTCCTACTTTTTTAAAAGTAAGAGTTTGTTTTATTCATTATTTTTAAAATAATTTTATTCTCTTACTTAAAAAAGGTATGAAAAAAAGCAATTGCATAAATTTCAATTGAGTTATTTCAGAACATAATAATTGAACTTGATTTGCTCATTTTCATACCCTTCCTAAGTTTATATAACAAATTTATTATATATTATTTTTGACTTTTTTATAAAAATATTATTTTGCTTTATATTTAGACACGATTTGAGCTAATTTTATCGATCAATGATTTAAGCCACCTTTAGTTTTTATTATATTATGCTCTTCTTTTAAAATTTCCACTATTTCATTTAAATGTAAATACGGGAATTTTACTCTTATTTCAAAAAAAATCACTTGATCATCAGTGAGTTGATCTACCAAATTATTTTCTTTTAAAAATAAATAATTTTTTATATCTCTTTGAGAAGCATTTACAAGTCTTTGTTGATTATGAAAGTCTAAATTAGCAAGTCTATTTGCGTTATTTTCAATATCTCTTTCATTTTTCAAATTGAAAAATTTTAAAAAACTAGTGTTTGCTCTAATTGCACTTAAAAAGTCCAAAATATTATTTACTTTCTTTTCATAAATAAAAAATTTATTTTTTCTTTTTTTAGAAATAAAATTAAATTCATAGTTATTTAATTTTTCAATCATTAAATTACCTATTTTCTCTTCAAAATAACTTATTTCAAGATGATAAGAAGTAGAATCTATGCCAGAAATAGTACCACCACCCAAAAATGTTCCTGCAAAAAAGAAAGCTGGTTCATTAATAACTAATTCTAAATCAATATCTTTTTTTAAAATGATTATTCAGTTTTTATTTTTAATTGAACGATAAAATTTAATCTTAAATTTATCTAATTTTTCCTTTATTTTCATAGAAATATCTGCTCTATTAATTTTTATAACAACTTCTAAATCATTATTATTAAATTGACAATTTGTAAAGATTAAACCTTTTAAGAAGCTTTTAAATTGCTTTTCTTTCATCTTGTTTTCAATTAATTCCATTTTTATTTCATGAGTAAATGACATAAAACCTCCTTTATATCTATAAAAAAGCAAAAAAAAAGCAGCAACTCCCTATTTTCCCATCTCTGGTATCTTCGGCGTAAAAGGTCTTAACTACTGAGTTCGGAATGGTATCAGGTGATCCCCTTTGCTATGGTCGCTTGTATATATATTACCACAATTTTAAAAATAGTCAATAATTTTTTTATTTTTTTTACTTGTATAAGCAAACTATTTGTTTAAATCTGGTTTTCCTTGTTTAATAAATTTAAATAGATTTTCTCTTCATTTAATATTGTGCTTGTTAGCTTCAGTATTATAATAAATCATTTTCATTAAATCGTTGTTATGAATTGATTTGGCTGAATCACCAAAAAATGATGAATATCTATTTCCAAATATTGAAGTTATTAATGTCTGTTGCTCTTTTGACTTTCCTGCTAAGGAATTATATATACTTTTTTCTATATTGAATGGTGAAGAAGAATAGTAAATAATATAGTGAAAAGAACTTTCTCTTGCATAAGTTTCATATGCATATCATAAAATTAATCCTGAAAATCTATATAGAAATTTTCTATATGGATTGTCCAATTCATTAACATTTGGATGAGTCTTTTTAAACTCTTTATATTTTTCAAATGCTTTTGTTGAAATTAAAGTAATTTTTGAAACTAAAGAATCACCGCTTAATTTAGTAATATCACTTATACTTAAACTTGTTCTTTTTTTTGTGTCAGGATCATTATTTATATTATTTAAATAATAAAAGAATAGATTCTTTTCTTTTGTTAAGTTTTCGGTGTTGCTAAATGGAGAATTTTCTATTATTACATTGAAAAAGTTAACAAAATTTTCTATTGAAATATCGCCAGTTTCTATTAATTTAAAAAAATCTGCTAATTTAGTTAAATCACCAGTTAGTGAATTGAAATCCAAAATACTAATTACTTTTTCAAAAGAAAAGTTATTAAAACTCAACTCTCCTTTAACAAAAGAATCTATTAATTTATCAATATTTTGTAAAACTAAATCAATTTTATCGACAGAACCTATTAAATCAGTTATAAAAGGTAAAATATTTTCCTTGTTTTCTTGAGGATTTTCTAAATTTAGTTTTTGTTCTATAGTATTAGATATAACATTTAAAATGGTTTCATTGTTTTTTAAGGATTTAATAAAATTTATTAAATTGGTTTTGAATTCTTCTTTATGGTTTTCTAAATAAACTACAAATAAAGAATTAAAATCATTAATTGAATCATAATGATTTTCATTTATAATAAAATCATTTAATATATCTGAAATTACTTTAATAAAGGATTTTTCCTTTGTTAAAGTTAAAATTGTTGCTTTATTTTCTTTTAAATTTACTAAGTTTAACTTGTCCAGATTTTCTAAAATAAAGGTTGTTGCAAAATTAGTTAATGCAGTTAATTTATTCTTATTTTTTATAGCAAAATCAGATTTTAAAAATTGTTTTAAAATTCTTAAAATAAATTTTTGATCTTTAAATATTGTTTTTAATTCTTCTAATAACAATTTAGAAGTTATTATTTGTGTACCTTCTATGCCATTTAAATCTAAATCATTTTCATCAAAATATTTTTGTAGTTTTAAAATTACAACATCTATAAAATCGGTTCTTAAAAACTCTTCCATTAATTTAAATATAAATGTTTTATTTTCTTCTGTTTTTTCATTAAAAAGTTCTACAATTTCATCATTTATTCCGTATTTTTCCTTTATTTTAGAAATAAACGAATTTATTATTTGATTAGTTAAATGGTGATTTGCATTAATTCAATTTAAGACTATTCTTTTCATTGAAAAGAGTTTGCTTTTTTCTTTATTTAATTCTGTTTGATAATTTGATTTTTCTAAAATCTCATCATTAAATAGTTTGGAATTTGAAATTATTTTAACTATCTCTTCGTTATTTTTTGAAAAATCAAAAATTTTATGAAAAGCATTTTTATCTTTATCTATATAGTTTTCATCTCAATTCTTAACTAAACTATAGTTTTTATCTATGTCATTTAGAGATAATTTTAAAATAATATCTTGAGCCATTTTTTTATATCCTAATTCTGTTGGATGAATATCAAAAATAGATTTTGCTCATTTATCATTATTAGATTTTCAATCATCTTCATCAAAAGTTTCAATATAATTAATTTTAGTTTCAATTGCTACTTTTTTAGAGACTGCATTAATGGAATCTAAAATTTGGTTACTTAAATTAACTTTTTCCTGTGCTATTGAACTAAAAAAATGATCAATTATATTTAATAGTCTCAATAAAGGCATTGGATAACCAACAAGTACAATTTCTGTTTTACTGTTTATTTCCTTTATTTTAGAGACTAATTTATTTAAATTTACATAATTTTCTTTAGAAATTCTTTCTAAATCTTGTTTTAAATTAAAAATTGCTTCTTTTTGAGTTTCTTTATTAAATAACTTTTCTAAGTTATTAAAATTTAAAGAACCAAATAAATCATTAGCCCCTAAACTTATTGTTATAAGATTAGATTCCTTTATTTTATTTTTTAAATTTTCTAAATTTTCTTTTTGAAAATCACCAAAAGCCTCTTTTATTCTATGTCTAAATGGATTTAGAGAGTCATCATCTCAAGATAAAAGAAATTGAAAATAACCTTTTTCTGCTTTAAGATTATAGTTTGCATTAGGTGCATCTAGTAAATATAATCAATCTACTATTCTTGTACCTGATAAAGCATAGTTATTAAACTGGTGTATTGCATTTGGTTTTAATTTGTTTATATAATTTGCTAAAAAAGCAGGAAAACTTAATCCTTCAATTTGATTATTTTTTAAATCTCCTGCAATTTCAAAACCGTATTCACTATTGAAACCGGCACTAATGGAATCTCCAATAGCTAAATAATTAATATTGTCTTTTAATAAATCTTTTTGATCATTATTAGTAATCTTAGTTTTTTGTGAGTTATTACTATTATCAGATTTATTTAAGTTTTGTTGAACATATAAAACGCTCGGGATTGTTATAACTGCTACAGATAATGTCAACCCTGTAGAAGCTCCTAATATGATTTTTGTTTTCTTTTTCATATTACCTCCTTGAGTTGCAAAAATAATACCATAAGAAAAAAATAAAATTAAAAAAATAAAGAAAATGTATAAAAATCTTATACATTTTTATCTATAAATAGCTTTAATTGAATTTTTTTAACTTTATTGCGTTTCTGTAATTTTTTGCAGTTTTGTCTACTTTTTCCTGTATTTTAGAAAGAAAAAGAAATAAGTGTTCACTTACATTTATTTGATTATCTTTATAATCTACTAAGTATTTTGTTCTATGATGTTCATCTTTTTTAAGACCAAAAACTTGTATAGATAAAGAGTTTTTAAATAGAATTTTATCTATTGCTGAAATTTGATTTTGGAAACCATCAACTAAAATTAAATCTAGTTCTAAATGAGAAAATTTTTCTAAATATTTTTGAAAACCTTGTTTCATAAAATCGACATCAGAGTTTGATTTACTATTTTTATGAACATAGAAAAAGTTTAGATCTTCAATGTTTTCAGTCTTATTATAATAAAGAATAGAAGTGACTGGAACTTTATCTAATTCAAAAGAATTATCAATAATAATAAAATTTTCTAATTTTTGTAATTGTAATTTCTCTTTTAATTCTAAAATAATAAAATCTTGATTTTGATTTTTAATTTCATCGATTTTAGATATTCTATTTTTATTGTGAGATTCTGCATTTTCACAAGCTAATTTAAATTGTCCTTTTTTTGCTATTTGGATTTTTTTATCCAAATTAATTAAATTAAAATCTATATTTGAAAAATTAGCACCTAAAACTATTTTTTTAGGAATTATATTTTCTTTATAATACTCATTAATAAAATTTGCTATAAAAAGGTTTTTATCTGTATTTTTGTCAAATTTATCATCTATAATGCTTAACAAAGATCCTGCACGATAAATAAAAATTGTAGTAAAAAAGAATTTTTCAGTTTCTTGAATATCAAAAATATCAACATCGTATTCGATATTTAATTCTATAGTCTGTTTCTCATTAAGATTTTTCTCTAATTTATCTATAAATTTTTTAATTTCTAAAGCTAATTCTAACTTTACATCATCAAACTTATAAATTTCATATTTCTCTTTTAATTCCTTTATAAAAAAGGACATTTTGTTTGATAATAACTTTTTTATTTGAAAAAAAGTAGAGTTTAGAGATTCTTCATTTCATTGATCTTCTTTTATTTTAAGTCCATCTTTATATAAAAACATTTTTTCAATTAGATTTTGAATTTCTCTAAAACCGTAACTAGGTGGAAGTGGTCCAAAGTGATATAAATTCTTTCCTTCTTTAAAGTTATTTTCTCTTAAAATAGAGATTTTTTTATCTTTTTTAACTACTAAATAAGGATATTTTTTATTATTTTTTAAAAGAATATTATATTTTGGTTTTTTTTCATTAATTAATCTGGTTTCTAAAATTAAAGAATCTTTTTCGCTATTAGTTTCAATGATTTCAAAATCCCTGATTTCTTCTACCATTTTATAAGTATAACGAGAATTGATGCTACCTTTAAAGTATTGCATCATTCTGTTTCTCAAATTCTTAGCTTTACCTATATATATGATTTCATTTTTTTCATTTTTTCACAAATAAACTCCAGGTTTAGTTGTAACTTTTTTTACTTTTGTTAACACTTTTCTCCTTTACAATCAAGGTTCAAAAACAATAAATGCAGTTATTATAGAAATTAAAATTAATAAAAATACGGGTTTTTTCTTTATATTTCACACTATAGAAATAATTATAAAAAATATAGAATAAATTATTAATGCTATAAACCTTCATCCACTAAAAAACGAACTTTTTTCTGTTGATTTTACACCAAAATATCTTAAATTAGTATCATTAAAATAAATATTTGGAAATGTAATGCTTATAAATAATTGAATAGCAAGAGCAAATAAAATTCCTGCTAAAACTGGATTTAAATATTTTATAACTTTAGATAAATATTTATTTTTTTCTGTATTTTTTATTAATTTTACAGATAAAATCATTAAAAATATAGAAGGAAGACAAAAAATTAAATATGTAAAAAAACTTATTATTCATCCTCATCATTGTCCGTTTGAAACTAAAATACCAGTAAATGCTGCAAATTTGGTAGAAACTACACCGGGAGTAGAATTAGAAATGGTTATAACTGTATCAATTTGATCTTTTGTAATTTCTAGATTGAATGTATTTGATAAAAAATTTCAAAAATTTTCAAAAATAGGTATGAAAACTTGACCACCACCAAAAACAATTAAACCTATTATTAGTACTCCTAAAAAACAAGCTAAAATAGCTAAAATCATTATTTTTTCCCCTTTTTAACTCTAATAAATTCAACTATAAATACTATAAAAATAACTAATACTAAAGGAATTGCTGGTATATTAAAAGGACTTGGAGCAAACAAACAAAATGATAATGTTAGTATAAAAAGTGGAATTCAAATTGGTAAGCTTAATGTTTTAAAACTTGTTTTTAAATATCTATAAGCAAATGCTATTATTGTTCCAATTAATACAGGAATAACTGCTGCATTAATTACATATAAATATTTATTAGGTAAAAATGTTGTTAAAAAATAAAGAAGCATTGCCATAATAACGTGTGGCATTATTGCTAAAAGTGTAACTATCATTCCTTTTATTTTACCTAGTTTTACTATGGAAATATAAGATAACATTTCTATAACCGCTGGCCCAGGAATTAAATTAACAGCAACAATTCCATCATTAAATTCTTTTTCAGTTATTCATCCATATTGATCAACTGCATATTTTTTTATTATTGGCATTAGTGCATTTCCGCCACCAAAACCAATAAAAGTACATTTAATAATAAATAAAAAAACTTTTCAAAATTCCTTACTTTTCATAACATAAATTTTACATTTTTTTAAATCTCTGTTATATTTTTTTTAAAAAAAATACTTTTATAAAGGATTTATAGGTATAAAAGGATTTTTTACAAAAATTTCAAAATAAAAGCATAGTATAAACTAAAGTGGGACAATTTATTGGGACACATTTTACCAGTGATATCACTGGTAAAAT
>NZ_JBTGVG010000020.1:0-17946 GCF_054343455.1 Mycoplasma sp. 1012 | reverse complement strand
TAGTAATACATTGAGCTAACCAATACTAATAAATTGATTGATTTAATAGCTAAAAATTTTAGGTATTTAATTTAATTTGAGAAGTAATTTGCTATTCAGTTTTGAAAGAACTATTTGCTCCTTAGAGGAGTTTTTTTATTATTTTTTAATTCACTTTTTTAAAAAATGTAGTATAATTTAAAAGTAAATTTAGACGTTGAAACATAAGGTTGCGATACTCCGAAATTAGTTGTTAGCAGAGTAACGGTTTTTATGTGGAGTCTAGTTCATCAAAAAAAGAACAGAAAGGACAACAATTTTAATGGAAAATAAGTTAAAAATTAAATTAAAAGCATTTGATCATAAAATAGTTGATAATGCATCACTTAAGTTAGTAAATTTATTAAAAGAATTAAAAGTAGATTTTAGTGGTCCAGTACCATTACCTACAAAAAGAGAAGTATTTACTATTTTACGTTCAGTTCATGTTAATAAAACATCACGTGAACAATTTGAAAGTAGAACACATCAAAGATTAATTGTTTTAAACAAATTTTCAAAAGAAGTATTAGACAAAATTAAGAGAGTTGAATTACCAGTAGGTGCTCAAATACTTATAGATACTAAATAAATAAAATAAGGAGGATCCAAGATGAAAGGAATCTTAGGAAAAAAAGTTGGAATGACTCAACTATATGCTGATTCAGGTATTTTATTACCAGTAACAGTTATTGAAGTTAAACCAAATGTTGTAACACAAGTTTTTTCAAAAGAAAAAGATGGCTACAATGCATTACAATTAGGTTTAGAAGACAAGAAAGTTTCTAGACAAAACAAACCAGAACAAGGTCATTTTAAAAAATCTAACACAGCACCTAAGCGCTTCGTAAAAGAAATTAGAGAAATGGTTGGATTTGAACTTGGACAATCAGTTGATTTATCTATTTTTTCAGTAGGTGAATTAATTGATGTTACAGGAACATCAAAAGGAAAAGGATTTGCTGGAACAATTAAAAGACATAACCAAGCAATCGGACCTAAATCACATGGTGGTGGGGGTGGATCACAACCATTAAGACAAACAGGATCTTTAGGAGATATTTCAGGAAACAAAGTTGTTAAAGGTATGACAATGCCTGGACAATTAGGAAATGTAAAAAGAACAGTTCAAAATCTTGAAATCTTAAGCATTGATTTAGAAAATAATTTAATTATAGTTAAAGGTTCAGTTCCTGGACCTAAAAAATCATTTGTTATTCTAAAAGAAGCTGTTAAACAATTACCTTCTAAAACACCTGTGCAATTAGTTAACCTAAAAGAGGCTTTAGAAAAAAATCATTTATTTGAATTAGCTAAAAAATATAATGTAGAACTACATATGGAAATGTCAGTAAAAGAAATGAAAGAATTATTAAAAGCAGCTGAAGATAAAGCAGAAGGAGATAAATAATGGAAAAGGTTGTTAAAAAAACATCAACAACTTCTAAAAAAGAAACATCGACAAAAAAACCTGTTTCTAAAACAACTAAAAAAGTAGAAGTTAAAACATCAAAAAAAGTTGATACTCCATTAGTAAGAAAAGAAGTTAAATTACCAAAAGAAGTTTTTGGAATTGAAACATTTAATCAACAAGCTGTATTTGATTCAATTATTGCTGAAAGAGCTTCAAGAAGACAAGGAACACATAAAGTAAAAAATAGAGCTGAAGTAAGTGGTACTGGTAAAAAACCTTGAAGACAAAAAGGTACAGGTAGAGCAAGAGCTGGTTCTATGAGATCACCAATTTGAGTAGGTGGTGGAAGAGCTTTTGGACCTACAGTGGAAAGAAATTATAATTTAAAAGTTAATAAAAAAGTTAGACAATTAGCTTTATTAAGTTCTTTATCACAATTAGCTAAAAACAAACAAGTTATAGTAGAGGAAATAAAAGTTGAAAAATATTCAACAAAAGAAATTGTTTCTAAACTAAAAGATTTACAAGTAGAAAAATTAAGAAATATTTTAGTAGTTTCAAATGATGAAAAAGTTTATATTTCTGCAAGAAATCTTCAAAATGTAAAAGTGACAAAAGTTACTTCATTATTAATAGAAGACTTAGTAAAAGCAGATATCTTGATTTTAAGCCAAGATGATATTAAATATTTAGAAGGGTTGGTTAAATAATGAATATTAATGAAATAATCAAATACCCAATTTTAACTGAAAAAAGTTATTTACAAATGAGTTCAGGAACATATGTTTTTGCTGTTGATAGAAGAACTAACAGAAGTGAAGTTAAAAAAGCAGTTGAATATATTTTTAATGTTAAAGTAGAAAAAGTAAATATTTTTAATGTTCCAAAAAAACCTGCAAAATTAGGTAGATATCAAGGATTTACAAATTCTTTCAAAAAAGCTATTGTTACTTTAGTTGAAGGACACACAATTGCTGTTCTAAATGAAGATTTAGAATCACCAGCACCAGAAGAACAAACAAATGTAGTGGAAGAAACTAAAAAAGAAACAAAAGTTTCTAAATCAGCATCAGAAGTTGATAAAAAAGTTGCAGAAAAAATAGCAGCTAAAAAAAATAAAGAAAAAAAATAATTCATAGAACTTTAAAGAAAAACAATATTTTAAAGTTATTAATAAAATAAGGAGAGAAAATGGCGATTAAACATTATAAACCAACTTCAAATGGTCGTCGTGGTATGTCTACCCTTGATTACAAGCAAAATTTATCAGGACACGAACCTGAAAAAAGCTTATTAGTTACATTACCTAAAAAATCAGGTAGAAACAATCAAGGAAAAATAACTACACGTCACAAAGGTGGAAGAAATAAAAGAAAATATCGTATTATTGATTTCAAAAGAAATAAAGATAATATTTTTGGAACAATTAAATCTATTGAATACGATCCAAATAGATCAGCTAATATTTCTTTAGTTGTTTATGCAGATGGTGAAAAACGTTATATTTTATCACCTAAAGATATTAAGGTTGGACAAAAAGTTATTTCAGGTGAACAAGTTGATATTTTAGTAGGTAACTCATTACCTTTATCAAATATTCCTGAAGGTACAGTTGTTCATAACATCGAAATGCAACCTGGAGGTGGAGGAATTATCGCTCGTTCAGCTGGGTCTTCTGCACAAATCCAAGGAAAAGATGAAGATGGAAAATACGTAGTTTTAAGACTAAAATCAGGTGAATATAGAAGAATTTTAGCAAAATGTAGAGCAACCATTGGAGTTGTAGGTAATGAAGAACATTCATTAGTTAACATTGGTAAAGCAGGAAGAAATAGACATTTAGGTATTAGACCTACTGTTCGTGGATCTGTAATGAACCCAATTGATCACCCACATGGAGGGGGAGAAGGGAAACAACCTATTGGTAGAAAATCTCCATTAACTCCATGAGGTAAAAAAGCTCTTGGTGTTAAAACAAGAAATAATAAGAAATCTTCAACAAAATTAATTATAAGAAGAAGAAAGGAAAGTAAATAATGGCTAGATCACTTAAAAAAGGTCCATTCGCTGATACATCTTTATTAAAAAAAGTTGAATTAATGAATGAACAAAAAAATAAAAAACCAATTAAAACATGATCTAGAAGATCAACAATCTTTCCTCAATTTGTAGGACTAACATTCCAAGTTCATAATGGAAAAATATTTAATGATGTTTTTGTAACAGATGATATGGTAGGACATAAATTAGGAGAATTTTCTCCAACAAGAACCTATACAGGTCATGGTGCTGATAAAGGGAAGAAAAAATAATGCAAAAAGCAATAGCAAGTGTTAAAATGCAAAGAGTATCTGCTCAAAAAGCTCGTTTAGTAGCAGATTTATTCCGTTATAAAAATACAACAGAAGCACTATCAATCCTACATAACACAAATAAAAAAGCATCAAAATTATTTATTAAATTATTAAATTCAGCAATTGCTAATGCAATTAATAACTTTGGTATGGATGGTGATAATTTATTTGTAAGTTCAGTTCAAGTTAATGAAGGACCTACATACAAAAGATTTCAACCAAGATCTAAAGGAACAGCATATTCAATTTTAAAAAGAACATCACATTTATCAATAACAGTAGAGGAAAGAAAGTAGGAAAATTTTATGGGACAAAAAGTTAATCCAAATGGTTTTAGATACGGTATTACTAAAAAACATAATGTAAATTGATTTGCTGATAAAGCTAATTTTGCTACTTACTTATTAGAAGATGTAAAAATTAGAGAATATGTTGAAAAATTTGTTAGAGATTATCAAATAGGACAAGTTGAAATTAGAAGAGATCAAAACAATAAAGTTACTTTAACAATTCATACAGCTAAACCTGGTGTAGTATTAGGTCAAGGTGGAGAAAATGTTAAAAAAATGACAACAGATATTCAAAAATTTGTTAAAAATAAAAAATTAAATTTATCAATTGATGTTGTTGAAATTCAAAAACCAGAATTAAACGCAAGATTAGTAGCTGAACAAATAGCTATTAAATTAGAAAACAGAGGATCATTTAGAGTAGCTCAAAAATTTGGAATTAAAGTTGCTTTAAAAGCAGGAGCTAAAGGAATTAAAACTCAAGTTTCTGGTAGATTAAACGGTGTGGAAATGGCTCGTGCAGAAGGATATTCTGAAGGAGAAATGAAATTACACACTTTAAGACAAAATGTTGATTATGCTCAAGCAACAGCTCATACAACTTATGGTGCTTTAGGAGTGAAAGTATGAATTTCTTTAGGAGAGGTTAAAGAGGGTGATAAATAATGTTACAACCAAAAAGAACCAAATATAGAAGAAATTTTAGAATTTCACACGATAAAAGAGAAGCACATAAAGGAAATAAAGTTTCATTTGGAGAGTTTGGTTTACAAGCAACAACTTCTGCTTGAGTAACAGCTAGACAAATTGAATCTGCAAGGATTGCTATCACAAGAAGAATGGGTCGTGAAGGAGATGTTCATATTAGAATTTTCCCTCACTTATCATTAACTTCTAAACCTATCGGAGTACGTATGGGATCTGGTAAAGGTTCTCCTGAAAAGTGAGTAGCAGTTGTAAAAGTTAATACAATGATGTTTGAAGTTTCAGGAGTAAAAGAAGAAATAGCTAGAGATGCTTTAAGACTTGGTGGACATAAATTACCAGTAAAATGAAAAATAGTTAAAGCAAATGAAGAAGGGGATGAATAATGGAATTTAAAGAATTAAAAAACAAATCTCTTTCAGAACTAAAACAATTAGTAGCTGAACACAAAGCTGAGTTATTTTCTTTAAGATTTAAAAATGCTACATCACGTTTAGATAAAACTCATCAAATCAAAGAAATTAGAAAAAATATTGCCAGAGTTTTAACAGCTATACAACAAAAAGAAAACAATGATAAAGGTGGAAAATAATGGAAAGAAAAAATACAAAGAAAACATTAATTGGTACTGTTGTTTCTGATAAGAATCAAAAAACAATTATTGTTGCAGTAGATTCTTATGTTAAACACCCTTTATATGGAAAAAGATTTAAAGTTACTAAGAAATTTGCAACTCACGATGAAAAAGAAGAAGCTTCTTTAGGAGATATTGTTAAAATCAGTGAAACAAGACCTTTTTCAAAAACTAAAACATTTAGATTAGTTGAAATTCGTGAAAAAGCAAAAGAAGGAGCTAAATAATGGTTCAAGAACTCTCAAGATTAGTTGTTGCAGATAACTCAGGTGCAAAAGAAGTGGGTTTAATTAGAAACTTAGGTGGTTCAGTTAAAAAAACTTCAAATATTGGTGATGTGATAGTTTGTTCAGTTAAAAAAGCTCTTCCAAACGGAATTGTAAAAGAAGGACAAGTTGTGAAAGCAGTTATTGTTCGTTCAACTTATGGAATCAAAAGAAAAAATGGTTCACATATAAAATTTGATGACAATGCGGTTGTTATTATTAAAGAAGATGGTTCTCCAAGAGGAACACGTGTTTTTGGTCCAATAGCTAGAGAAATAAGAGACAAAGGATATTCCAAAATTGTTTCACTTGCACCAGAGGTTTTATAGAAAGGAATAATTATTGATATGAAAATTAGAAAAAATGATGAAGTAATAGTTATTTCAGGATCACATAAAGGAAAAATTGGTCAAGTTTTAGAAGTTTATCCAAAAACACAAGAAGTTAAAATTAAAGATATTAATAAAAAAACTAAACACCACAAACCATCACAATCAAGAAGTGAAGGTTCAATTGAGGTTGTTGAATTCCCATTACACGTTTCAAAAGTATCTTTATTAGTTAAAAAAGCTACTAAAGATAAACCAGCTCAATATTCAAAAATAGGTTACAAAATGATAAATAATAAAAAAGTGCGTTTTGTTAAAAAAACAGGGAAAACAATTTAGTTAGAAAGGTAATTTTATAAAGATGACATTAAAAGAAAAATACGAAAAACAAGTTAAAAAGAATTTACAAGAAAAATTTGCTTATACATCTGTAATGCAATTACCTAAAATTGAAAAAATTGTTTTAAATATGACAGCTGGAAAAGAAGTAACTAATTCTAAAGCTATAGAAGAAGTTATGAATGAAATGGCATTAATTTCAGGGCAAAAACCTTATCAAACAGTTGCTAAAAAATCATTAGCTTCATGAAAATTACGTGAAGGAATGCCAATGGGAGCAAAAGTTACATTAAGAAGAGAAAGAATGTGAGAATTCTTAGATAAATTAATTAATGTAGCAATTCCAAGAATTAGAGACTTTAGAGGTGTAAATCCTAAAGCTTTTGATGGAAGAGGAAATTATTCATTAGGAATTAAAGAAGAAATTATTTTCCCAGAAATTAGTTTCGATAAAATTAGAAAAATTAAGGGATTGGATGTAATTATTGTTACAACAGCAAATACAGATAAAGAAGCAAAATTTTTATTAGAACAATTAGGAATGCCTTTTGGTAAGGCAGAAAAATAGGAGTAAAATGGCAAAAACATCATTAAAAGCAAAAGCTAAAAAACATAAAAAATTCAAAGTTAGAGAATATACAAGATGTGAATTATGTGGTCGTCCACATGCTGTTTTAAGAAAATTTAAAATCTGTCGTATTTGTTTTAGAAAATTAGCACATGAAGGAAAAATTCCTGGTATTAAGAAAGCGAGTTGATAATTATGGCTATAATTACAGATCCAATTGCAGATATGATTGTAAGAATCAAAAATGCATTTATGAGAAAACACAAATTTGTTGAAATCCCACATTCTAATAAAAAACACAAAATTTTAGAAATCTTCAAAAAAGAAGGTTATATTCAAAATTTTGAAACTCAAGGAGAAGGTGTAGAAAAAAAACTTGTTGTAGAATTAAAATATAAAGGTACAACAAGTGCTATTACTGGAATTAAAAGAGTTTCAAAACCAGGATTAAAAGTTTATTCATCTGTTGGAGATTTACCAAAAGTACTTTCAGGATATGGAACAGTTATTGTTTCTACATCTAAAGGTTTATTAACTGATAAAGAAGCTAGAAAGGAAAATGTTGGTGGTGAAATTATCGCCTTCATTTGATAATTTATGTCTAGAGTAGGAAAAAGAGTTTTATTAGTTCCAGAAGGAACAGAAGTATTAGTTAATAATAATTTAGTTACTGTTAAAGGTAAATTAGGACAATTAAAAAGAGAATTTTCTAATTTAATCAAAATTAAAGTAGAAAATAATCAAGTTACAACAGAAAGATTAAACGAAGAAAAACATACAAAGCAATTACACGGTACAACTAATTCCTTACTTGCAGGAATGATTAAAGGTGTAACCTCTGGTTTTTCAAAAGAAATAGAAATTAAGGGTGTTGGTTACAAAGCTACATTAAAAGGTAACCAAATTGAAATTTTAGCAGGATATTCACACCCTGTATTAATAGATGTTCCAAATACTTTAAAAGTAGAAGTTCCAAAACCAGTTTCCATAATTGTTTCTGGTATTGATAAACAACAAGTTGGACAATTAGCTGCTGTTATTAGAAGTGTTAGAAAACCTAATCCTTATTCAGGAAAAGGTATTATGTATAAAAATGAAAACATTAGACGTAAAGAAGGGAAAAAAGCTTCTAAATAATTTTAGAATAGAAGCGAGGTATTATCAATGGCTCAATTATCAAGAAATAAAGCTAGAATTAAAAAACATCATAGAATTAAATCTAAATTAGTTTTAGGTACAGCAACCAAACCACGTTTATCAGTTTTCAAATCACTAACAAACTTTTATGCACAATTAATAGATGATACTAAAGGAGTAACAATAGCATCTGTTTCAACTTTAAAACACAAAGAATATAGCGGAAATATTAAAGTAGCTGAAATACTTGGAAAATTAATGGGACAAAAAATTAAAGAATTAAAAATTGAATCAATTGTATTTGATCGTTCAGGTTATATTTATCATGGAAGAGTAAAAGCATTTGCAGAAGCAGTTAGAAATGAAGGAGTTAAATTTTAATAATGGAAAATAAAGAAATTAAAAAAGAAGTTGTTAAAAAAGCAACTCCAACTAAAAAAATAGAATCTTCAAGAGAACCAAAAAAACACTTCCATTCTAAAGACAAAGATTCAAAAACATCTAATAATAATCGTAAATTCTCAAGACCAAAAAAAGAATTTAACAAACAACCTTTCCAAAATGAATTCGAAGAAAAAGTAATTGATGTTGCAAGGGTAACTACTGTTGTTAAAGGAGGAAGAAGATTTTCTTTCTCAGCATATGTAGTGGTTGGTAATAAAAAAGGAAAAGTTGGTTTTGGTCACGGAAAAGCTAATGAAGTGCAAGATGCTATTAAAAAAGCAGTTAAAGATGCACAAAACAATTTAATAACTGTTCCAGTGGTAGAAGAAGCTGCAACAGTACCACATGAAATTAAACAAAAATTCTTAGCATCTAAAGTACTATTAAAACCAGCTCCAAAAGGAAAAGGAATTATAGCATCTGGTACAGTTCGTGCAGTTGTAGAATTAGCAGGATATTCAAACATTTATACTAAAACTTATGGTTCAAGAACAAAAGCTAATATCGTTAGAGCAACAATCATTGCTTTACAAAATCTTAGAACAGTAGAAAAAATTGCTGAATTAAGAGATATTAAAGTAGAAGATTTGTTAAGCAATAAATAGTCCAGGAGGAAAAATGTCATATAAATTACATACATTACAATACACTGAAGGTTCAAGAAAAGAAAAACACCGTAAAGGTCGTGGACATGCAGCTGGTAAAGGAAAACAAGCTGGTAGAGGACAATCAGGACAAACAAAACGTGGAACTGTAAGACCTGGATTTGAAGGAGGACAAAACCCTCTCTTCAGACGTTTACCAAAAATCGGTTTTAACAATGTTAATAAAGTTGAATATCAAGTTATATCATTAGAAAAATTAGATTCTACATTTAAAGATGGTGACAAAGTAACATTAGAAATGTTATTTGAAACTAGATTAGCAAGAAGAAAAACAATGCCTGTAAAATTATTATCTTCAGGTACATTAACTAAAAAAATATTTATAGAAGTTAATGCCGTTTCAAACTCAGCAAAAGAAGCGGTAGAAAAATTAGGTGGAAAAGTAGAATTGGTTTAAGATGTTTTATAGATTAAAAAAAGTATTAAACTGGATAGGATTAATCTTTTCAAAAATCTATTTAAATATAAAACATAAAATTCAAACATTTTCCAAAGAAAAAATCTTAACTAAAAAAATATTATTTTCTATATGAATTTTAGCTATTTTTGTTATAGCAGGTACAATCACATTACCTGGTGTATTTATAAATAAAAATGCTTCTTTAGATTCTAATTCATTTTTAGGAATAATTAATATTGTAGGTGGTGGAGGGTTAACTAACTTTTCAATAGTAGCCTTAGGAATAGGACCATTCATAACAGCATCTTTGATTATGATGGTCGCTCAAACTAAATTATTTCCACCAGTTCATAGGTTAAGTCAATCAGGACCGCTAGGTAGACGTAAAATAAATATTATTACAAGACTTTTAACTATTTTTATAGCTATAGCTCAATCAATTTTCTTAATTAGAACATTGTTTGATGCCAATTTAGGAGCACAAAGTTTTGTATATTTAAGCAACAATGCAGCTTATTATAAATACTTTATTTTACCTTGTATACTTATTAGCGGTTCTTTGTTTTCTTTATTTTTAGGAGAACAAATTACTGAAAAAGGAGTTGGTAATGGGACTTCACTTTTAATTTTTACAGGAATCGCAACACGTTTACCAAGTAAATTAAAAGGAGCCTTTAATTACTTTATTTCAGGATCTAATTCAGACTCTTTGATTAGTAATATAATTTTCTTTGGAGTTTATATTATTGGTTTTTTAGTTTTAATTTTTATAGTTGCATATGTTTATACTGCAGAAAGAAAAATACCTATTCAACAAACAGGATCTGGAATGACTAAAAATGTTAAAGATATTTCAGTATTACCAATTAAAGTAAATCCAGCAGGTGTTATGCCAATCATTTTTTCTTTAATTGTTTTATCTTTACCAACTTTAATAGTAGGACTTCTTGATCCATACACTTCATCTACAAGATATTTTGTAGAAAGAAGTTTAAGATTAACTGATCCAATTGGATTTAGTCTATTTATAGTTATTACCTTTTTATTTGCAATTGGTATGGGATTACAACAGTCTAGAGTGGATAAAATTTCAGAAGATTTTGGAAAAAATTCAACCTTTATTCCTGGAATAAGACCAGGAGAACAAACAGAAGATTATTTAATTTCTGTTGTTTTAAGACTTTCTATTTTCTCTGCATTTTATCTTGTAGCAATTGGTTCTTTAGAACCTATTATGCAAATGTTTGGAATGCCACGGAGCATTACATTTGGTGGAACTTCTATTATTATTTTAATAACCACAGCATTAGAAACAATAGGTCAAATTAAAGCAAGAAGACAATCAGAAAAAATTTCACAAAAAAGAAGAAAAATTAGTAAATCATTTACTAAACAAAATAAAAATAACGGAGATTTATTATGATAAAAAACATAATTTTTTTAGGTGCACCAGGAGTTGGAAAAGGAACTGTTGCATCATTACTTGCAAAAGAAATTGATTTTATTCATTTATCAACAGGAGAAATTTTTAGAACCGCAATTAGAAACCAAACTAAATTAGGTTTGGAATTAAAAAATATTGTTGAAAGTGGTAGATATGTTCCTGACAATATAACTAATGAAATAGTAAAAGAAAAGTTAGAAGAATTAAACAAACAAAACGTTAACTTTATTTTAGATGGTTATCCAAGAACAATTAATCAAGCAGATTTTTTATCAAATTTAAGCACTTCTCAAATAAAAAATGTTATTTTATTACAAGCTCCAAGTGAAGTTATTATTCAAAGACTTTCTAAAAGAAGATATTGCCCTACTTGTTCTGCAACTTATCATCTTGATTTCAAACCTTCTGCAAAGCAATTACTTTGCGAAAATGATGATACAGTTTTATTACAAAGAAAAGATGATGAAGAAGAAGCAATTATTCGTAGATTAGAAGTTTATAATAATGAAACAAAAGTATTAATAGATTATTATAAAGACAAAAATCTGTTAATCACTATAGATGCAACACAAACTCCAGAATTAATAGTACAAAAAATAGTTAAAGAAATTTTATAAAATGAGCAAATTGATAAAAAAAGATTTTGAAATAGAATTAATAACTAAATCAGCCAATATTCTTTCAGAAGTAAAAAAAATAGTTTATGATGCAATAGAAGAAGGAGTTTCTTTATTGCAATTAGACAAACTTGCTTATGATGAAATTATCAAAAGAAACGCAGAACCAGCTTTTTTAGGCTACCAAAATTTTCCTAACACAATTTGTGCTTCTTTAAATCATGAGTTAATTCACGGAATTCCGGATCAAAGAATTTTAAAAACAGGGGATTTAATTTCTATAGATTTAGGAGTTAAATATAAAGGATATTATTCAGATTCTGCCTTTTCTAAATCAGTTGGAAAAGAAAAAAATCTTGAAAACGAAAAACTGATTTCTGTTGCAAAAAGAGCAATAGATGCCGGTATAAATGCAATCAAACCTGGAGCTAGGATAGGAGATATTTCTAAAGCAATTTCCAAGGTTATTTTTGAAAACAAAATGTTCACAACAGAGGAATTTTGTGGTCATGGAATTGGAAAAAAACTTCATGAAGCACCTGATGTTTATAATTTTTATACAGGAGATAAAGGGATTTTGTTAAGAAATAATATGGTAATTTGTATAGAACCTATGATTTTACAAGAAAGTCCGGAAGTTAAAATACTAAGTGATGGTTGAACTGTGGTCCCAAAATATAACCGTAAAAAAACAGTTCACGTGGAAGAAACTATTTTAATTAAAAATGGAAAAGGAATAATTTTAAGTTAATTCAAAGAGTTGGAAAAATTCAAAAATTTAGTATAATTTTTAATGTTAATTATACAAGCCTGGCATAAGGTAATGCCGAAATAAGTCCAGGTATTTCTTTAAAGGGCACAATTACTTTTAAAGAAATAAAATAATAATAAATACCAAACATTAATTGTACAAATAAAAAACCAAAAGAGGTATTTCAATAAATGGCAAAAGATGCAATCAAAATGACAGGTAAAGTAATTCAAGCACACAATTCTAGTGAGTATGAAATTTTATTAGAAAATAATGCTAAAATTCAAGCTCACATTTCAGGAAAAATGAAAATGTATCACATTAAAATAATTCCTGGAGATAGTGTTGATGTTGAAATTAGTCCTTATGATTGAACAAAAGGAAGAATTGTTTATCGTCATAAATAAAGGAGATTTATGAAAGTAAGAGCATCAGTTAAAAAGATGTGTAAAGACTGTAAAATAATCAAAAGAAATGGAATAAATAGAATCATTTGTATTCTACCAAAACACAAACAAAGACAAGGTTAGGAAAATATGGCTAGAATTTTAAACATAGAAATTCCAAATAATAAGAGAGTTGTTATTTCTCTAACTTATATTTTTGGGATAGGAAAATCAAGAGCTCAAGAAATTTTACAAAAGGCTCAAATAGACGAAAATATTCGTGTAAAAGATTTAAGTGAAGAACAATTATCAAAAATAAGAGATATAGCTTCACAATATACAACAGAAGGTGATTTACGTCGTGAAGTAGCTATTAACATTAAAAGATTAATGGAAATTAAATGTTATAGAGGAATCAGACATAGAAAAGGATTACCAGTTCGTGGTCAAGTAACTCAGAAAAATGCACGTACAAGAAAAGGACCAAGAAAAACTGTTGCTGGAAAGAAAGGTAAATAAGATATGGCTAGAAAAGTTAAAAGAAAAAATATTACTAGCGGAATCGCTCACATTCACTCAACTCACCAAAACACAATTGTAACTTTTTCAGATGAAAAAGGTAATGTAATTGCATGATCTTCATCTGGTGCTATTGGATATAAAGGGACAAAAAAGAAAACTCCATATGCAGCAGGATTAGCAGCAGCAGCAGCATCTGAAGCAGCTAAAGAACATGGAATTAAAGAAGTTAAAGTTGAAATTAAAGGTTTAGGACCAGGAAAAGATGCAGCAAGAAAACAAATTGAAGTTTCAGGTATTACTGTTACTGAAATTAAAGATGTTACACCTATTCCACATAACGGAACAAGACCTCCAAGAAAAGTAATCAAAAGAGAAACAAAAAGATAGGAGTTGTTAAGTTATGCAAAAAATGGCAAAAGTAAATTACAAAGAAGAAAAAGAAAATAAACATTCAGATTATTTCACTTCTTTTGTTTTAGAACCTTTAGAAAGAGGATTTGCTAACACTTTAGGTACAGCTTTAAGAAGAACAATATTATCTTCAGTTTCTTCAGTTGCTCCATTTGCAATTAGAATTGAAAAAGTAAATCACGAATTTCAAGCAATCGACAACGTAGAAGAAGATGTAGTTACTTTATTAAATAATTTAAAGAAAGTAAAGTTTATTTATAATAAAGAAGTTTTTATTGATAAAAAACCTGTAAGAGTTTCATTTAATTATGATAAATTTACTGAAAAAAATATTTTTGCAAAAGATATTCAACTACCAGCAGGAGTAACTATTGTAAACCCTGATCAACAAATCGCAACTCTTTCTAAAGCAAACGCTTTAAAATTCGAAATGTTTTTATTATCAGGAAGAGGATTTGTTTCTTTTGAAGACAACAAAAAAAATATTTTAGAATATGGTTCTGAATTAGAATCAAATTTAAAATCAGGAACCATTTTAGCAGTTGATTCAGATTTTTCACCTGTTACAAATGTTCAATATAAATTTAGTGAACTTAACTCAGCTTCTAACATTATTCAAGAAAAACTAGAATTTAATGTTAAAACAGATGGAACAGTAGAAGCAAAAGAGGTTATTGCTCAAGCTGCAAAAATTTTAATTGCACATTTGAAAATAGTTTCAAATACTGAAAATTTAGAAATTAATGAAAAAGACTATTTTGAAGAAGAAAAAGTTAAAGAAGAAACTCCTAAAGATAAATCAATTGATATTAATGATTTAAGTTTAACAGTAAGATCATTAAATGCTTTAAGACGTGCAGGATTTAGAACTGTAGCAGACTTAGAAAAAATTGATGAAGAAGAATTAAATAATGTTAAAAATTTAGGTAAAAAATCCGTTCAAGAAATTATTGAAAAATTAGCTGAACGCGGTATTTCACTTAAGAAAGGAGACTAAAAATGGCTAATCCAACACAATTATTTAGAAGAAATTCAACTTGAAGAAAACACGTTTTACGTTCTTTATCTACAGATGTTATTGTTCACGGAAGAATCACAACAACAGAAGCAAGAGCTAAAGAATTAAGAAAACACGTTGAGAGATTAATTACAAAAGCAAAAACTAATACACTTGCTTCTCGTCGTTTAGCAGCTGCATTTTTAAGAGATGTAAAAACCAGTGATGGTAAATCAGCATTATCATATTTATTCGATGTAGTAGGACCAAAATATAAAAGTCGTAATGGTGGTTATACAAGAATAATTAAATTGCCTGCAAGACAAGGTGATAATTCTAAAATGGCTATTATCGAATTAGTTTAAAATATGAAAATAACCGTTTTTGGTTATTTTTTTTTATAAAAGATTTGGTTTTATAAAAAAAAGTATTATAATTTAAAAGCAATATTTATTAAATACCTGTTACATTATTAAATAAATTATTAAATTATCAAGGAAGGAACAATGAGACAAACAACTATTGTTAAGCATCTTGAAACAGACAAAAAATGATATGTTATTGATGCAGAAGGACAAGTTTTAGGGCGTTTAGCAACTTTAGCTGCTACTTATTTAAGAGGAAAAAATAAACCTACATTTACTCCAAATGTTGATATGGGAGATAACATTATTGTTATAAATGCAGAAAAAGTAATTTTAACTGCAAACAAAGATGAAAATAAAATTTATTATTCACACTCAGGTTATCCAGGTGGATTAAAATCAATTAAAGCAAAAGATTTAAGAGCAAAAAAACCAGCAGCTATTGTTGAAAAAGCAATTAGAGGAATGTTACCACACACAAAATTAGGAAATAGACAAAGAGTAAATTTATTTGTATATGCTGGACCTGAACATAAACATGAAGCACAAAAACCAATGAAATTAGAGGTTAAATAATGGCTAAAGAAATGAAAAATCAAAAAATGTTAACTGGAACATTCTATCGTGGTTTAGGAAGAAGAAAATCTTCTACTGCAAGAGTTATCTTAAAACCAGGAAAAGGAAAATTTACAATTAATAAAAGAGAAGCTAAAGACTATTTAATGTCAGATCTTTTAATTAAAGATGCTTTACAACCTTTAACTATTACAGAAACAGAAGGAACATGAGACATTATCGTTAATGCTTCTGGTGGTGGTTTATCTGGGCAAGCTGGAGCAATTAGATTAGGAATAGCAAGAGCTTTATTAGAATCTTCAAAAGATTATAAACCTAATTTAAGAGAAACAGGTATGTTAACAAGAGATGCAAGATCTAAAGAACGTAAAAAATACGGACTTAGAAAAGCACGTAGAGCAAGACAATTTTCTAAACGTTAATATAAAACACACATTTTGTGATATAATTTGTATGCAATTTGCATATAAATTTATTAATGGGAGCGTAGCTCAGACGGTTAGAGCACACGACTGATAATCGTGAGGTCGATGGTTCGATTCCATTCGTTCCCACCATTTCAAATTTTGACCAAAAGCAATTATTTGCTTTTTTTATTTGCTTTTTTTGCAAAAAAATATATAATTTAATAGCAATAGATAAAAATTGCAGAAAGTAGATTAATCTCTCACCTAATGGTTATTCCATGGGTATGCTACAATTTTGTTTATAAACTATTTTATTATTAAATTGTATCTAATTGAGAGAAAGTGGTGTATTACCACTTTATTTTATTTAAATTCGTAAGGAGAAAGAGTTATTAGTAAATTAAATAACAATTTTGGGAATAAAAAAAAGCCACAACAAGAACATTTTGTTAATGAAAATATTCCCTTTTCAAAAATTTTCGTAATAAATTCAGACAACAGTCAAGTTGGTGTTCTTTCTAAAAATGAAGCCATTGAAATGGCGAAAGAACAAAAAATGGACTTAGTTATTATTTCTATTGATAATTCAGGTGACAAACCTAAGCCAATAGGAAGAATAATGGATTATGGAAAATTTAAATATGAAAGAAAGAAAAAACAAAAGGAAGTAAAAGAAAAACAAACTTTTGTTAATAATAGAGAAATTAGACTAACTCCAGGAATAAACATTAAAGATATAGAGACCAAAGCAAGAAAAGCTAGAGAATTTCTTTTAGATGGAGATAGAGTAAAAATTTCTTTAAAATTTAGAGGTAGAGAGGCTTCTAGACCTGAACTTGGTAAAGTTGTTTTAGATAAATTTTATGAATACATTTCTGACATAGCTAAAATTACAAAAGATGCACAGCAAAATGAAAGATTTTTAGATATGTATGTTGAAAGGGATAAAAAGAAATTACCACATTTGACAAGTTCTAAAAAAGAAAAAGAATTAAAACAAGAAGAGAAAGGTAAAACCGAAAATGCCAAAAATGAAAACTAAATCCTCTTTAAAAAAGAGATTAAAAGTTACAGGAAGTGGAAAAGTTAAAAGAGGACAAGCTTATAGATCTCATTTAGCTCAAAACAAAACAACTAAACAAAAAAGACACGCAAGAAAAGCTACATTAGTTTCTGCATCAGATTTAAAAAGAATAAAAGGTTTATTTTAATAACATAGAAAGAGGTAACAACAATGAGAGTTAAAGGTGGAACTGTTACAAGACAAAGAAGAAAAAAATGATTAAAATTAGCTAAAGGATATTGAGGACATAAATCAATAGGATTTAAAGTTGCAAAACAAGCAGTTGTTAAATCTTGAACTTATGCTTTTAGAGATAGAAAACAAGTAAAAAGAGATTTTAGAAAATTATGAATAGCAAGAATTAATGCTGCTTCTAGACCTCTTGGAATTACATATTCTCAATTAATTAACGGACTTAAAAAAGCTAATATTGAAGTTAATAGAAAAATGCTTTCAGAACTTGCGATTCATCATCATGAAGTTTTTGAAACTATCATTAAACAAGCAAAAAGTGCTTTAAAATAATTAGAAAAGGAGAATAAATATGGCAAGAAAAGATGCAATAACAGGAAAAGGTCCTATGGTGGGAAATAAAAGATCTCACGCTTTAAATGCTACTAAAAGAACTTTTAGATTAAACTTGCAAAAAATGAAAATACTTAATGAAAAAGGGCAAGTTGTTACAATTAAAGTAAGTGCAAAAACAGCAAGAACTTTACGTAAAAACGGTAAATCAAACTAGTTTTTAATTAATATAACAAAAAATAACCTAAAAATTTTTAGGTTATTGGTAGTGTAAGATATTTTGTGTAAATTTCTCTTGCTTACTTTTTAGTAAGAGATT
>NZ_JBTGVG010000019.1:0-19026 GCF_054343455.1 Mycoplasma sp. 1012 | reverse complement strand
TCCCATACTTTAAATTTTACTTTAAAGTGGTGCACTTGATCTTACAATTAAGCATGAAAATTGAAATTTCATTTTTAAAAATTGAATAAAAAATTCAAAAAATATAACTTAATCACAATACTCAAAAAGTTGTAAAACTTACCACTCCAACGTGTTTAGTTTTAAAAGTTTTATAAAGTTGTGGAACAGTTGAAAAAGGAGTAATAATAATAGATAATATTCCTACTATTATTTGAGTTAAAATCATATTTAGTTTAACCTTTCTAATTTTAAATCAATTTCTTCTGTTGAATTAATGTATAAAAACTCTTTTGGATGGATATTTAAATAAGTTCCTGAAACAATTTTTTCTACTGAACTAATAGTTTTTTCAATAGAGATAAATTCTCCTTTTTCTTTTGTAAAATTACTTGCTGTTCTTAATTTTTGACTAAAAAAATTAATTAATTGCATTGCTTTTCTTGCTATTATTCAGTTTTCATTATCCAGTTGCTCTAAACCTAAAATAAGGATAATATCTTTTAATTCTTCGTATTTTTGAAGAATTTTTTTAGTTTCTGTAAGTGCATCAAAATGTCTTTTTCCAATATTTTCAATTGTCAATAAGCTTGAATTAGATTTTAGTGGATCAAAAGCTGGAAAGATACCATTAGATGCTATTTCTCTTGATAAAACTAAAACAGAATCTAAATGACTAAAAACAGCAATGGAACCTGGATCATTTATATCATCCATAGGTAAAAAAACTGTTTGAAAAGAAGTTATTCCACCATTTTCATTTTCATTAAGTCTTTCTTCAATATAAGAAACTTCGGAATTTAGTGTTGGTTGATAACCTACAGCTGACGGTTTTTTTCCAAGTGAAGAAGATAACTCATTACCTGCTTGAATAAATCTATAAATATTATCAATAAAAAGTAAAACATCTTCTTTTTCAACATCTCTTAAATATTCAGCTGCAGTTATTCCCATAGGAACTATTTTATTTCTTGAACCAGCTGTTTCATTCATTTGTGAAATGAAAATTATAGATTTTTCCAGTAAATTAGATTCTTTTAATTCATCTAGTAATTCTTGACCTTCTCTTGTTCTTTCACCAGAACCTATAAAAATAGAAGTCAATTTATTATTAAGTTTTTGTGAAGATAAGTTAAAAATTAATTCTTTCATTAAAACTGTTTTCCCTACTCCAGCTCCTCCTAAAATTCCAAGTTTAGTTCCCTTGAAAATAGGGATAAAAAAATCAATACATTTTACTCCCGTTTCTAAAAATAACTTGTTTTTAGTTTCGAATTTAACTTTTGTAATTGTTGAATCCAAATCTATCATTTTGAATTTAGATTTTGGTTGGTTTAAGGATTCTCCTTTAATATTAAAAATGTTTCCTTTAGTTTTTAAACCTACAGGAACTTGGAGTTTTTTATCTTGCAAGATAACTTGTTGATTGATAAATAATTTAGTTGGATTGTGAATAATAATTGCTCTAACAACAGTATTAGAAATTATTTTTTCAACAAGTAAAATATTTTCTTCTTTTAAATCACTAATTATTTTTCCAATTTCTAAATTATTATTTGAAAAATCATTTTCAATATCAAATTGAATTTCTACTGCATCTGTTAAAATTTTTGAAATTTTTCCATTCATTTTATTCACCTAAATACTCTTTCATTTCATTTTCACTTATTTTTTTAAAATTTATTTCTTGACTAATTTTCTTTGTTTTTCCTTTATAATTGTAAAAATTATTAATTGCATTAATTATAAAATTTTTAAAATGAAATTCATCTACAAATTCTGAATAAATGAGTTTATTATAAATTTTATTAGCTCATTTGTTTTTTTGTAAAAAACTGAAAATAAATTTAAATAAGTCTTGATTGTTTTCATTAGCATCTAAAATGTTTCAAATTACTAGTTTTGAAAATAAAATAATTTCTCCTGTGTTTAGATAATTATTAAAACCTTTTTGAGTTAATATTTTTTCAATTTTTTTGCCTTGATTTAAAGTTTTTGTAAAGGTATCTGAAAGATTAAATTTAATATCATTAAGATTATGATTTTTTATATAGTTATTATAAATTTTAGTCAATTCTTTTGATAATTCAGAAACTTGTTTGTTTTGAACTGAACTTCCTGTTCTAGAAACAGAAATTGGATAATTTATAGCTGGAATAATTCCTGAATTAAATAGTTCACTACTTGTTACAATTTGTCCATCAGTAATTGAAATAATATTGGAAGATATAAAAGAAGTAATATCACCTGAATTTGTTTCCACAATAGGAAAAACAGTTATAGAACCTTCATCTTTAAAATTTCCACCTCTTTCTAATAATTTAGAATGAGTAAAAAAGACATCTCCAGGAAAGGCTTCTCTACCTGCTGGTTTATTCAATAATAAAGAAATTTCCCTATAAATATTTGCATGCTTAGTTAAATCATCCAATATTAAAATAACATCAAAATTATTTTTAGATAAATTTTCAGCATGAGCCATTGCAACATATGGTAACAAAAATTGATCATAAGAATTATCTGATTCAGCATGTATAATGATACTTTTATCTAAGCAACCATTATTTTTTAAAATTTCATAAATTTCTGAAATAGAACTATTTTTTTGCCCGATGGAAGCATAAATAAATCTTATATTATTATCAGAACAATTATTAATAATGGAAGAGAGAGTTAAATGGGTTTTTCCTGTTTTTCTATCTCCAACAATTAGTTGTCTTTGACCTTTTCCTATCGGAGTAAATAAATCAATTCCAAAATATCCTGTAAATAAAGGTTGATTTATTTTTTTTCTTTCATTAATCCCTCTTGCAGTTTTAAAAATTTCAGATTTTCCAAAAGAAACAATATTGTTATTTTCTTTATAATTTTTATTTAAAATTTCACCTTTTATATTAATTATTTTTCCAAAAAAACCACTATTTGTTTCTATTTTGTCAAATAAAATAGGTTCTATTTCTTTATTTAGTTCAATTTTAGTGTTAGGATTAGAAATAATTAAATCAGCTCCTTCTTTACTTGCAGAAAGTAAAAAACCATAAACATCTTTGTTGATTTTAAAAAATTGATTTTGTTCATAATTAAAATCACCTTCAACTTTAATTAAAAAGTTATTTATCGATTTTACAATTGGATTATTTTTTTTCATTTTACCTCATCAATTCTAATAATATATAAATCACAAAAACAAGAGTTGAACTACCTAAAACACCAGAAGAAAGTAGTAAAGTTAATTTTTGTTTTATTTTTTTATTTCTTTTAAAAATTAAAAATAAAATGGTCATTAAACTCGCAAGGGAAACAATAGAACCTACAGTTACTATAGATCATAAAATACCGAGTTCTACGGAGTTTTTAACTTTTTTAATTTCTAAAGGATTTAAATTTTTAATAAAATTTGCTGCATTATCTGCAAGAATTTTTTTAGTTTGATCATCAATTTGTTCAACTATATTTTTAATTTTTTCGTCAAAAATGGGATCAGGTTCTTTTTTAAGAATATCTTTAATTTCGTTTTTTTGTAATTCCAGTTTGTCTAAAATAGATTTTGCAATTTCAGAGTCAATTTTATTATTATTTTCTAGAATATTTTTTATTTTTTCTGCTTTGCCATCAATAGCAGCTCCTATAGCTGTATCTAAAAGGTTTTTATTGTTTTCGAATAACTCTTTGTAATCATTTTTTAAAATTTCTTCTATTTTTTCTATTTTTTCTTGTTTAGTTAAGTTTGAAAAATCCGGATTATTTTCAACTTCTTCTATAACATTAGAAATATTGTTTTTTATATTATTTTCAGAAAAAAGAAATGCAGAAGCAAATAATGCTGCTTTTTGTTCTTCTGTTAAATTATGTAAATCTTCTTTATTTAAAAAATTATTAAAAACATCAACATTTTCTTTAAACATATTATTATAAATGTTATCTTTGTCTTCTTGAGTAAATTCAGGATTATCAGGTTTAATATGTTTTTCTTCCTTTTTAAATCCGGTTACTTCTGTAAAATAATTTTTTGTTTCTTCTCCATTGCTTATTTGAACTTCTGCAATCCCTATTGTTCCATCACTATCAGCTTTTTTTACTATTTTTTTAATTTTGTAATCAAAACCTTTAGTATCACCTGAAACATAAGCAATTTGTTCTAAAGGACTATAAAATCTTGCGTTAGAAGCTGTTATTTCTTTTCCTTTATCTGTTAAAGTTAAAGGTAATTCATCAGCTAAATTAATATCTTGAACTTTATTTAGTAAAATATCTTCATAAAGGAATTTCCCCTTTTTTTGGAATAAATAATGCTGATTTGGAGCGATTATTTCAAAAGAATTAGGATCAATTTTACTTGTTAATGTAAAATTGATTAAAACATCTTTTCTTTCTGATTCAAAAATATGTTTTTCTATTGAATTTATTTCAAAATTAAATTTGTCATTTGGATCAAAACTATAAAAATCACTAGCAGTTATTTCATCGAAATTTTTATTTTTTGATGTATCTTTTAAGTATATTCTTTTTTGCTCAATTAAATTATTGTAATAGTTATTTAATAATAAATTTTCATATTCAAAAAATGAGTATTTAAATTCAAAATGTTCATCAAAAAATAGAAAAACGTTATTTAAATTAATTTTTGCTCTTATGTCAATAGTTCTACCGTTATTTGATTGTGTAATTTCAGGATTTTTTACAATAAATTCATCAGTATATTTAAATTCTGGATTAGGATTTTCAATATAAATATCACTTTTCTTTAAATTGAATGCACTTTTTTCAAGAGCTTCTGGTTTAATTTTTATTATTCCTAATTTATTTTCATTTCTAGCTTGTATTAAGATATTTCTATCTCTATAAATATGTTCTCTTAGTTTTTCTTGAATATTATATGCAATAAAATCTGTACCATTGAAATTTCTAACTTGATTTTCTAAATTAAAGATAATACTATTAATTTTAGTTTTTTCAACATCAGTTATTTCTTTATCATCTAAGTTGAAATCGTAACCATAAATAGGGAAATTACCGGGATTAGTTAATCAATTGGAATCACTAATATAAACATTATTTATTCTATTTAAAAAAGAAGATAAAATGTTTAATCTTTCATCTTTTGAGAGAGTATTGATGATTTTGGATTCTTCGTTTGAAATGGAATTTCTAGACAGATAAGTTTCTTGTTTTAGAAAATCAAAGTCATTATTAATATAACTTTTAAGAGAATTTTCGATAATAGAAAAATTATTATTAAGAATTTGGTAATATCTATTTTTTTCATATTCTGCTTTTGTTGGGAAAGAATTTTTTAATTCTTGCAAGCTTTGAGTATATAATTCAGCAATTTTATTTTTTAAAGTAGAAAGAATATGATCAACTTGTTCTGTTTTGTAATTATCTATTTCATCAATTTCATTGTTGCTTAGTAAAGAAATTGATGAAAATACAGGAATTATGGGCAAAGTTGATATTAATAATCTTCTAAAAAATTTAAATTTATTTCGTTTGTTCATCTTTAAAATATATCTTCGATCCTTTCATTATTTTTAGAATTTCATATTCTTCAACAACCTTATATTTTAGTAGAATATCATTAATATCCATCCCTACTTTGCTTTGTCTAAAAACCTTTTTATACTCTTTTTTTGCTTGTTTATATTTAATTTTAATTTCTTTTAATTTAATTTTATCATTTTTAATAGAAAAAAGTTGCTTAATATAATTAAAAACTATTACTTCTAAAGTTTTGGAATTTTTATCATTTTTAATTATTGTTTTATCTACTAAAAATAACTTAATAATATTTTCTTTATTTCTAATTTTTATAATTGCATTATCTAAAGAACAAAAAACATTTTCTTTAAATGAAAAATAGTTTTTTTCTTTTGGAATATAAATATTAATATTGCTTTCAGAAAACGTTTCTATAATTTTATTACTTTTAATAATATTTACATTAAAAAAAGACTTCTTTTTTTTAAAAATAAGATTTTTTGATCATAAACTGGTTAAAACTTTACTCTTCATAATTTTCCTTTGGTAATTGTGATAATAACACAATTTCTTCCGTTAAGTTCTGTCTTTTTAATTCCCTTGTTTTAATTTTGATATTTTCTATATTTTTTTCAATTTCTTTTAATATTCTTGTTTCGTGAATTAATTGTTGTTTTAACTTAAAAAAAGATGATTCATAAATTAAAGCAGGAACAATAGAGTTTAAATAAATTAAAAAAAGATTTTTAATAAAATTGAAAATATCAGGAAAAATTAAATGTTCATTTGTAAAAGAAATTTGCTGGAAATTAGTTGAATTATTTAAATCAAAATTAAATTTATCAATAGGTAAAATTGTGATGGAATTATCTTTAATTCTATTGGAATTTAAAACAAAAATTACTTCTGAGACAATTTTATTTCCATAAATTTCAGAAATAATTTTTTCCAGTTCATAAATTTGTTGTTCATTTGTATTTTCAGTTTGAAAAATAGGAATAATTTTGTTTTTGTTTGCAAAATTTATAGCTTCAATACCAATTGTAATTAAAAAATCCTTCTTAAAGTTAAACTTTTTTAATAGTTGATCATTTATGTTGTTATAGTTTAGATAATTTAATTCTATTTTTTCAGAAACATAAACTCAAAGTTTGGAATTATTTTTTTCTTTATTAGATTTTTTAAAGAAAAAAGAGTTTAATTTATATCTATTTTCAATTGAAAAAAGAATGTTTTTTACATTAATTGAAGAAAAAACTTTTTCTTCAAAACCTTTATTAATATTAGAAATTTTTAAAATTGTGTTTAATCTACTAATTTTAGTTGTTGCATGAAGATTTTCAAAAACTTTAAGTGAATTTGAGTTGTTAGATTTCATTTTTTACTCTTTTAATTTGTTTTTCATTATAAAATAATTCGAAATTTTCTTCTTTATTAAAATAAATAATGATGCCATCAATTAAAACTAATTTTTTTTCTTTTTGAATTACATCAATAACATATTCAGTAAAAATCTTCTGAATATTTTTAAAAATTTCATTGTTTGAAAAATCTAATTTTTCTTGTAAAAAAACGTTATCTTTTTTTATTGCTGGGAAAATGAATTTATCGTTTTTCATTCATATAATTGAAAAAAGATCAAAATCAATTTCTTTTTTTTCAGAAAAACTTTTTTCATAAATTTTAAAAAAAGAATCAAAATTTTCAATTTCTTCTTTTGAATTTAAAAGCAGTTTTATATTGTTTAAAATGTCTTTTAAATGCACTGTTTGATTATCATTTATAAATTTATTATAGTTTTCTAAAATTCAAAAATAATCATTATTTTTTTTTAGTTCACTACGGATTTTTTTAAATTCTTTTTCTTCTTTTTTTAAAAAATTAAACATTTTTGACTCCTTTTTTTGTTGATTTTAAAATTAATAAATTATAAAAAGACAACAATAAAATATTAAATAGTATATAAAAAATTATAATAGAATAAAATAAAACCTCAATATTTAAAAACTCATTAATTAAATAAAATAAATTGTTATTTTTTAAATAAAAGACTATTGTAATTATTAGAGTAAAAAAGTTAACAAATAATCTAACAAATAATCTTTTAAATAAATCTCATTTTCTATGTTTTAAACAAAATAAAACTAAGATTAAAAAGTTAGAAATACCGTTTATAAAAAGATTTATATCAGTAATTTGAATTCCAGAAATATTTTTAGATGAATTGTAATCAAAAAGAATTCTTATTAAATAAAATAACATTCATAAAAGAAATATAGAGCATAAAGTAAAAATTTTTATTATTTGATCTGTTTTAAAAATGTTTTTGAAATTTAATACTAAAAAATAGTAAATTAAAATTATTACAATACTAAAACCTAAATAAATATAATTTCACGCTTTGAAATGAAAATGAGTAGCAAATTGGCTGAAAAATAAAAGCAAGGTTAAAAACATTGAAATTATTGAAATTCATAAAAATAGCTTATTAAAATCTTTATTTTTTGCTTTTATTTCTCAAAAATTGAAAAAACTATAAACAAAAGGAAAAAGAGTTATACATAAACCAATAATTAATAAAGTTTTTAAAACAAAATCTGATATTTTTCAATCATTTATTAAAAAATGTAAAAATGGATAACTTGTTATATTATTTATTCCAGTTTTTTCTATATATAAAGAAAAGTTAATATAAAAAATTAAAAAAGCAAAATAATAAATAAATTTACTTATGTAAGAATAAATGGTTCATTTATATTTAAGTTTGAGTTTAACATCATTTTTTTTAAAAATAAAGTAGTTGTACAAATTGTAAGCACAATTTAAAACTATTACATATAAAAGTAAATAAACTGCTAAATTTAAATTAAAGGTAAACTTCTCTTTACTAAAAGTATCAACATTAATGTATAAAAATAAAGATAAGCTAAAAAATGCAATAGAAGTTACAAGAAACAAGGAAGCAAATATAAAATAATACTTAATTTTTCACAAATGTAATTGCACACCTGTGTAAATTTTAAATAAATATAAATAAGATACAAAACTAAAAAATCAATAAGTCACTGAAAATAGAACTTTGCTTTCTAAATTGATATGACTATAATTATTGAGCTTTATAAAATTATTAAAAAATATATAGTTTATTGTAAAATAAATTGAATATAATATCAAGATAAAGATTTTAAAAAATAAAATAATTTTGCTTTGTTTTTTGAATAAAATTTCTTTTCAATCTATTTTAAATGAGTTAAAAATTAAATAATTTTTCTTTGGTTTCATTTTAGTTTCAGTAAGATTTTTTTATTGGAAAATCTTTAGTTAATTTTATTACTTCTTGTTTCAATGTTTCTAACTCTTTTTGGTTTTCACTATTTAATAGAGCTTTATTTATAATATTAGCTAATTGCTTAAATTCTTTTTCTTTAAAACCTCTGGAAGTCATTGCAGCAGTTCCAAGTCTAACTCCTGAAGTTACAAAAGGAGATTCATCATCATTTGGAATTGTGTTTTTATTAACAGTAATATTGATTTTTTGTAAAATAGAAGAAGCTGATTTACCTGTTGTTTTATAAGATTTTTTAACATTTATAGTAAATAAGTGATTATCGGTTCCTCCAGAAATTATTTCTACTCCATTTTTTTGAAATTCTTCCGAAAAAGCCCTTGAATTCTTTATAATTTGCTCACAATAGTCTTTAAAAAAAGGTTGTAGTGCTTCATTAAAAGCAACTGCTTTTCCTGCAATGCTATGAAATAAAGGACCTCCTTGATAACCAGGAAAAACTCATCTATCGATTTTTTTAGCAATTTCTTCATTATTTGTCATTATTATACCACCACGAGCACCTCTTAATGTTTTGTGAGTTGTGGAAGTAATTATGTCCGCATATTCTACAGGTGATGGATGTAAATCTGAAGCAATAAGTCCAGCTATATGTGCTATGTCAGCCATTAAGTAAGCACCTACTTCATCTGCAATTTTTCTAAATTTAGAAAAGTCTATTGTTCTGGAGTATGCTGAATAACCGCATATAATTAAATTGGGCTTAACTTCTTTAGCTACTTTTAAAATTTGCTCATAATCTAACAAACCATTAGAATCAACATCATAAGAAAATGATTGATAAAATTTTCCAGAAAAATTTATGTTATATCCATGTGTCAAGTGACCACCAGAGCTTAGTGACATTCCTAAAACTTTCCCTCCTGGTTCTACAATTGAAGCAATAGCAGCTGCATTTGCTGTCGAACCAGAATAAGGTTGAACATTAGCAAATTTTACTTTGAATAATTTCTTGAGTCTTTCAATAGCTAAATTTTCTACTTCATCCACATTTTCACAACCATCATAATATCTTTTTCCTGGATATCCTTCACCGTATTTATTAGTTAAAATGCTTCCTGTTGCTTTTAATACATCTTCTGAAACGTAATTTTCAGAAGCTATTAATTCAATATGTTCTTCTTGTCTTTGAAGCTCTTTATTTATTGCGTTAGCAATTTCTTTATCTTTTAACTCTATATTTTTATACATTTTTAACCTCATTTAATTTTACTATTATAATTTTACTTCAAATAGAAAAAAATCAAAGCTTAAAGCCTTGATTTTAAATTAAAATATATTAGTTTTTATACGTTATTAATAAATTTGATTAATAATTATTTGTCGTTTAAAGCTGTAAAACCTTGAACTTTTTGTCCTTTATAAAAACCACAAAATCTACATACTCTATGTTGTTGGATACCATTTGAACAGTTTGTACATTTAATTAAGTTTTGTACAACTAAAGCATCATGAGTTCTTCTTTTATGTTTACGTTGTTTAGAAGTTTTTCTCTTTGGAACTATAGCCATTTTTCCCCCTCTGTATATCTAAGATAATTTTATTATAGATTTATATTTTATAATTTTACATTAAAAAGAAAAAAAATAAAGAATATTTATTTAATTTCTTTTAACATTGCTGAAAATTGTCATAATCATTTATCAAATGATAATAAAATTTCATCAAAAATTGGTTGAACTCTTGCACTTCATTCAAAACTTTCACTTTCTTTTAATAAAGTTTCTAAATCCAAAACAAGAAGTTGTAAAGCTGTTTTATAGTCAAATTCTTTTGTTGATTCTTCTTTGATAAATGAAAGTTCTAAAATTTCTTTAAAACTTCCAATTGCTTGTGATTTTTTCATCACTACTTTTTCAGCAATTTCATCAATAAATCCTAAAACTTCTGCTTTTAATTTATCTGTTTCTTCGTGAATTTCAAAAAATTCAATCCCTTTAATATTTCAATGTATATTGTTAGTTTTTTGATAAAAAACTTGTAAGCTTGCTTGTATTTCTTTTAATTTTTTAAGCTCTTGCATTTTAATATTCATCCTTAGTTCTAATTAAATTCAATCCTTCAAATTCTTTTTCTTTTTTATAATTTGTAACTACTAAAACTAATTTGTCAGATGGTGTAAAATCATAGAATGTTCCAAATCCAAATTTTTCTTCGGTCGCTAAAACAACAACAAGTTCAGAATGTTGAGCTACAAAGTTTTTCATTTTCCCATCACCTATTTCTGTTGTTGTTAGTTTTCCATTTTCGTCAATACCACTAACACCTAAAAATGCTATTTGGAATTTAAAATTTTCAATAGCTGATAAATCATGAGAATTTGTTGAAAGACTTTTATGTTTTATTTTTCCACCTACTACATAAATATTTTTGAATCCCATTTCAACAGCTTTCATAGCATTATGGATAGAATTTGTAAAAATATTAACATCAGTATCTAAATATTCAAGTAAATAATAACAAGTAGAACCTGCATCTAAATAAATGTTTAAGTAATCTTTCGCTAAAACAGCAGCTGTTCTAGCAATGCTCCTTTTTGCCTCTACATTTACTTTAATTTCGTCAATAACAATTTTATCTAAATAATTTCTTTTTTCGTTATAAACAATTTCACCAAAAGGTCTTTTAACATAACCTTCTTCTTCAAGTTTAAGAAGGTATCTTCTTGCAGTACTTTTTGTTAATTGGAATTTTTGTTCAATTTCAATAGGTTTTAAAATCTTTTTAGTTCTTATGTATTCGTTTATTTCCTTTTGTTTTGCAAAAGACATAATTTTTTTATTTTTTGAATCTTCCACATTACTCCTTTCTGATTTTATCATTAAACTTATTATAGATAAAAACAAACAAATTATATCATTTTAAAGTATTTTTCAATATATTTAATTCAAAAATTTTCATTTTTTTTCAAAAGTAAAAGAAAATCCGCAAAAGCGGATTAAAAGGTCTTTTTGATATGGTGCTCAAGACGGGACTTGAACCCGAACGCGATTTCTCGCACTAGAACCTCAATCTAGCGTGTCTACCATTTCACCACCTGAGCAATGGCGGAATAGACAGGATTTGAACCTGCGCGAGAGTTGCCTCTCCTAATACGTTTCCAACGTATCCCCTTCAGCCTCTTGGGTACTATTCCATATACTTTATAATTATATAAAAAATTCCTTTTTTTATTACAAAATATACTTAAATTTTCTTATTTATTTAATTTTTAAAACTAAAAAACTTCAAAAAAAGCGTAAAAAACTCAGTTTTTGCCTTTTTTAATATAAATTATATTTATTTTTGTAACTTAAGAGTTATAATTAAAATATATTTATTTAAGTTCTTTTTAATTAAATTGTTAGTAAGTTACTAACTGCTATATATATATATATATATAGAAGCACTCTTTATTTTCTTATGTATTTCTATATATTATGTAAATTAATAATTTAATTTAAATAAATTAGAAAAAAGGAGAAAAATGAGTAAAAAAATTAAAAAGGTATTTCCAAAATTGGCTTTAACCAGTCCATTATTACCAATAAGTATAGTAATTTCATGTAATGATACAACAGAAACTAAACCTAGCGAACCTAAAAATCCTGGATCGGGAACAACACAAACTGAACCAGTTAAAGAAAATCCAAACCCTGTAATAACACCAATTGCAGAACTACCAGGAAACGATGTTAAAGTTTCTGATCCTGAGAAAATAAAAGACAAAAACAAATCTCAAAATCCAAGTAATTCACAACCAAAAGATGATAATAAAACACAAGCTGTTCAAAAAGATAAAGATAAAGCACCTGAAAATGGTTTTATTGATCAAAAAACTAAAAATCCAAAACTAAATAACAATTCAGACAAAACTAAAACTGATTCACAAAATCTAGATACTGCAACAACAAATCCAAAATCTCAAACACAAGATTCTGAAGTTGTTTTTGACAGAAAATTTCAAGTCTTACACGTTTCAAAAGAAGAAGAAAAACAAATTCTTGATGATCAATTTAATAAAATCGATAAAACTAAAGATAATAATAGTACAGTAGAAGGACAAGACAATTCAACTAGTGAACCTTCAGAACCAAAAAAACCACAAATTCCTTTAACTAAGCAACAAAAAGAAATTTTAAATGAACAATATTTAAAACAAGATTTAAATAATACATCAACTACGATAGGTAACGTTGAACCTGTAGTTTTTGACAGAAAATTTAAAAAATTAGACGTTACTAAAGAGCAAGAAAAAGAAATTGTTGATGAGCAAATTAAGAACATTGATAAAACAAAAGATAACAATAGTGTAGTTGAAGGACAAGATAATAACAATACTGACAGTAAATCAGAAAAACCTAAAACACCACAAATTCCTTTAACTTCTGAACAAAAACAACAACTTAGTGATCAACTAAAAAATCAAGATCTAAAAAACACTTGAACAACTATTGGTGATGATAACTCACAAAGTTTTAACAGAAAATTTACAAAATTAGATGTTACTAAAAAAGAAGAAAAACAAATTCTTGACGATCAACTTAATAAAATTGATAAAACTAAAGATAACAACAGCACAGTAGAAGGACAAGACAATTCAACTATCGAACCAGTTCAACCAAAAACTCCACAAGTAGAGTTAACACCAGATCAAAAACAAAAACTTCATGATCAATTAGAAAATCAAGATCCTAAAAATACTTGAACTACAATCGGAGATGAAATACCAAAACAATTTGATAGAAAATTCAGTGTTATTTCAGTTTCTAAAGAACAAGAAGACCAAGAATTAAAAGAGCAAGCTGCTAAATCACAAGATAGTGAAATCGATATTGTTGATGATTCTGAACCAAAAGATACTCCTGTTGAAGAACCTAAAGCAAACAAAGATAAACAACAAGAACAACCAAAAGTTGAACCTAAAAAATCAAATGATTATAAAGTTATTGAATTAACAAAAGCACAAGAAGATGAGCAATTAAGCAAACAACAACAAAATGCAGAAGAAAACGAAATCGAAATAGATTTAGACTAAAAATAGATATTCTCAAATTTTAGAGAATATTTTTTTTAATATTATAAAAAAATATTATAATTTTAAATATGATAAAGGAAAATAAATTGAATTTTTCAAATAACACAAACTATCAATTTCGTTACTTGAAAGAATTTAAAGAGATTTTAAATCTTGCACATCAAGAATTTAAAGCTAGAAAAAAAATTGTTGTTGATTTTTTACTCACGGATAATGAACAAATTAAAATAATTTCCAAAGAATATAGAAAAAAAGATAAAGTTACAGATATTCTTTCTTTTGGAACTAATTGAAGTGATTTTGATTTTTTAGATTTTTTACCACTTGGAGAAATAATTATTTCTTATCAAAAAGTTAAAGAACAAGCTAAAGAATATGGTCACACACTAAAAAGAGAATATTGCTATCTTTTTGCTCATGGTTTAGCTCATTTATTTGGATTTGATCATCTAACAAAAGAAGATGAAGATAAAATGAATTATCACGTTGATAAAATAATGAAGAAAATGGAGATTAGTAGATAATGTACATAAAATTAAAAAAACTTTTAGATAACTCTTATTCACCTTATTCAAATTTTGCAGTTGCTGCAATTTTAAAAAATAAAGACGGAAAAGAATGAAATGGTGTTAATGTAGAAAATGCTGCATATCCTTCTGGAATGTGTGCAGAAAGAAGCGCTCTTTTTGGAGCTATTTCTTACGGATTTAAACCAAGAGAAATTACCGAAATTCATATAATATCAAGGAAAAATGAATTCATCTCTCCTTGTGCAGGTTGTAGGCAAGTTATGAGTGAATTAATGCCACTTGATGGTAAAATATTTCAATATTCTAATGATGGTACTTGCAGAGTAAATACTGTTCTTGAAATGGTTCCTTTCCCTATTTTAAGTGAGGATATTAAAGTTTAATGAAAGTGTGTTTTGTTGCAATTATAGGTAGACCAAATGTTGGAAAATCATCTTTACTTAATGCTATCTTACAATATGATTTATCAATAGTAAGTGCAAAACCACAAACCACAAGAGATCAAATAAACGGAATTTATAATGAAGAAGGATATCAAATTGTTTTTATTGATACTCCTGGTATTCATAAAAGCAAGCAAAAATTAGGTGATTCATTAAACAATAGTTCTTATGAATCTTTAAAAAACGCAGACTTAATTTTATTTTTACAACCTGCTGATCAAGAAATTGGAACAGGTGATTTTATGATTTTAGAAAAAATCAAAAATTTTAAAAATAAAATTGCTCTTATTACAAAAGTGGATCTTGTTTCTGATAAAGAAATGCTTAAAAGAAAAGCAGAACAACTCAAATCCAAAGGATTTTCCCTTGTATTAGGTACATCCATCACTTATGAACAAACAATTCAAGAATTAATTAATGAAATTAAAAAATATAGCTATGAATCAGAACCTTTTTATCCAGTTGAAGATATAACAGATAAAAGTATGCGTTTTCTTGCTAAAGAAATTGTTCGTAAAAACGCTATTAATCTTTTAGAAGATGAAGTGCCTCATAACATTGCTGTTATAGTTAATGATTTTATTGAAAAAGAACATTCAATGCAAATAGATGTAACAATATATGTTTCAAGAGATTCACAAAAAGGAATTGTTATTGGTAAAAACGGAGCAATGATTAAACAAATAGGAATAAATTCAAGAAAAGAACTTGAAGAACTTTTTAATAGTAAAATTTTTCTCTCTACCAATGTGAAAGTAAGTAAAAATTGAGTAAATAACGAAAAAGTAATTAAAAAAATGGGATATTAATTAATAATTAATCTAATTTTATAATTAGATTTTTTATTTTTATAACTATAAATAAAAAACGAATTTTAAAATATAATTATAATAGTAGAAACTTATTTTAAAATTCAAAGGAGTATAAAATGGAACAAAAACAAAATAAAATCAAAGCAGTATCTTTTTGAACAACTCAAATTGATTATTTCATAAAAAATTGAAATATTTTTAGAAAATTAACAGCAACTGATTTTTACAAATTCAAACATCTAACCTTATATTTTGCTTTTTACAAATATCTTTCAAGAAAACAAGAAGTTTTTATGAAACAAAATTTAAAGATAGATGAAAATGCATTCAAGTATTTTGATTATTCTTATTTTAAATATAAATCATTATTCAGAAAAACTAAATATTTTAACTCTTTTGAAGAAATTAAAAACATTTACAAAACAGTTCAAAATGAACTTGGTTACTTCATTTTTAATGATAATTTATTTAGTACTTTATATAAAGAATATATGGCAAGTCATAGTTCAAATATTACTTTTGAAAAAATACTTGAGAGATTTGAACTCTTTCATAATCATATTAAAAAAAATGATAAATATACCTATTTATTTAGTGATATATTTTATATTTCTAAAAATGAAATTGAAAAAAACTGAAAAAATAAAAAAGATTTAAAAATGCTAATAGAAGAAGCAATATCTGTTGTTGAACTAATAAATATTGATTATCAAAACGATCATTTTATTTTTAAAGAGATATTTGAATTTTTAATTAGTGAATTTTCTGAAGAAAATAAAAATGCAAATGAAGGTTTTTATACACCTAATGATGCTTCAATTATAGTTTCAAAAATAGTTTTAGAAGATGTTAAAAATAAAGATGAACTTAAGATTTATGATCCAACAGCCGGAACTTCTTCTTTAATGTTAAATGTAGGTAAAACCTTTGAAAAATATAAAAATGAATCAGATTTAGTTCAATATAATGCAATTGAAATTGATAGTTGAAATTACAACATAAGTAGAATGAATTTTATAATTAATAATGTTGATTTTAAAAATTGAAAAATCAAAAATGCTGATTCATTTACCAGTTATTCACCAAATGATTTATATAAAACAAATAATCCTAAAGCAGATGTAGTATTATCACATATTCCTAATTCTAAAAGTTGAAATTCAGAAATATCTAAAAATTTCAACCCTTATTTTAAAGAATATGGTACACCACCTAAAACCAAAGCAGATTGAGCTTTTATTTTACAAGGTTTATACAATTTAGATGATGAAGGAATTATGGTTATTTTAGCACCAGAATCAATCTTAACAAGTGCTTCAGTAGAAAAAGAGATTAGAAAAAAACTTGTGCTTGAAAATCATTTAGACTCAATTATTTATTTACAAAATAAATTATTTTCTGGAACCTCCAACACTGATGTTTTATTAATCTTTAAAAAGAATAAAATAAATAAAGATATTTTTATGATTAATGCAACTAATTTATTTGTAAAATTAAACAATGATATTTGCAAATTAAGTCCTGATAACATTGAGAATATTTTAAATACTTATAAAGATAAAAAAGAAATCAAAGGATTTTCAAAACAGGTTTCTATCCAAGAAATTACCTCTAATAATTTTGATCTTCAAATTTCTAAATACATAACAAAAGAAGATGTTAACTCTTCCAATCAAGAATTTAATAAAATTCATAATTTACTAACAGTAGAAGACTTTAGACCTGTACAAAAATATTTTGATGAAATTAGTGGTTTACAAGATCAAATAGCAATTAAAGTAAATAATTCAGGTTATAAAATAGTTAATGCTGAAAAAATAACATTATTAGTTTTAGAGTCCAAAATAATTAAAAAAATAGAAACTAAAATGGAAAAAGTTAGAGAAAAAATCGTTGACTACTTTATTCCTTTTTTCACTGAAATCGATGAATTTCCAGAAAATTGAGAAGAAATTATTAAAAGTGAAATAGATAGATTTGCTAACGCTTCAATTAAAAACATTCCTTTTTTAGATAAGGAAAAATTAATGTTTGAATTACAAAAAGCAGTAGATGAATTTATTATTCCTGAAATATCTGTATTTAAAGAAAAAAGAAAAATGAATTTTGATAGATTAATGGATAGTTATATAAGAAAATTTTCAGAAGGAGAAAAAGAATCAGATCTTATTAATTTCTTATTAGTTATTTCTGTAGAAGCAGATGAAAATGCTGAAGATTTAATTCATATGAAAGAACTAAGAGACAAAATAGAAGAGCGAATGAACTCATTACTCTTAGAAATTTCTACTTATCCAGAATGTCAAACTTTATTTAAATCAAGTAAAATTAAAACAAGTGATTTAGAAAGAATTAAAAAACTTTTAACTCCTGCAAGCACTCAAACTGAAACAGAAAAAGAAATTAAATTCAAAATAGCTGAAGTTTATGATTATTTAAATTATCTAAGAAGACTTGACAACAATATTAGTTCTTTAGAAGAAACAATATTTCAAACTACTCTTGATTCTTTAAATGAAATTAAAAACTATCAAGAATTAATAAATTATCTTGCTTTTCAATGAGCTAATTATTTAACTGATTTAACAGTAAAAACAGAAAGTTATTTAACTCATGCAATAATTGAAGACTTAGAATTATTTGTTTCTAATAACAATGACAAATCTTTAAATTTTTTAGATAAAGATTATAAATGAGTCTTACCTAACTTAATACAAACAATGAAATTTCTCTCAACTATGCATGTACAAAAAGAAAAACTGGAATTTATTACAAAAATATTAAATAAACAATAAAAGGAGAAAAATGTCAAATAATACAAAAAATAATTTAGTCCCTTCTTTGAGATTCAAAGAATTTACTCACGCTTGAGAACAGGACTTATTGGGTAATTTAATATCAATTCAAACAGGAAAATTAGATACTTATCAAAAAGAAGAGAATGGAAAATATAATTTTTACACTTCTGGAACAGAAATTCACAAAATAAATAAATGAGATTTTGAAGGTGATTCTATAATAGTCGCTGGAAGTGGTGTTAATTTGGGTTTTCCCCATTTTGCAAATGGACGTTTTAATGCGAATCAAAGGACTTTTGTGTTAAAAACATTTCAAGATAACACTAAATTTATTTATTATTATTCATGAAATAATTTATATTTAGAAATACAAAAAAAGTTTAAAATAGGTGGAATTCCAAACTTACTAAAAGGAGATATTTTTCATACTAAAATATACTTCCCTACTTTAAAAGAACAAACAAAAATAGCTAATTTATTAGAAACCGTTGATTCAATCCTTTCACTTCACAAGCGTAAGTATAATTTTCTAAAAAACATTAAAAACACATTACTTGACAAGATGTTTCCATCTCAAAATTCAA
>NZ_JBTGVG010000018.1:0-20345 GCF_054343455.1 Mycoplasma sp. 1012 | reverse complement strand
ATTTATCTCCGGTGTTTTGTCAAATTTATCTCCGGTTTCTATATTTATCTCCGGTGTTTTGTCAAATTTATCTCCGGTTTCTATATTTATCTCCGGTTTTATTAAGTTTTTGTTTTTTTGTTTATAATCAATTTTAAAATTTAGATTTTTTGTATTTTCCTTATATTCTTCTATTTCAAAACCTTCAATATTTTGTTTATAATTTAAATTTTTTAAAATCACAGTAAATCTTCTATTATCTGATTTAAATTCCGGTTTTAACTTTTGACTATAATTTTCTTCTTTTTGGTAATAATCAAATATTTTGAGTAAACCACTACCACGTCTTTCCATTAAATTTAATCTACTAAAAAGATCGGCAATAATTGGATTTCTTCTTTCAGAATTGATTTCTTCAATATTTTCTTCTTGTATTAATTTACCATTATACATTCCACCAGGTGAAGAAATTTCCATTCTATCATCAAAAATGTTTATAGTTACTTCAGCTCCTTTAATTGAATAATCTCTATGAATTAAAGCATTAACCAAAACTTCTTGGATTACCTTCATAGGATAATCAGGATAATTTTTACGACCAAAATCTATCTTTTTTCACATATTTTTGGAATTTCTGGAAATGAATTTAATTCCAGAATCTAATAAATATAATAAATTACCACTAAATTCTTCATCGTCTAAAGCTTCTGCAAGTGAATGTGTTTTTGTTAATCCATTTCATCTGGTTGCAAAAATTCTTGAATGTCTTACTATTTGACCATCTGCTAATAGTGCTCCACTATTATTTAAATAATTATCATTTGAAACTAATCCAAAGGATTTAAAGTCTTTTAATGTAAGTTTATGTTCTGTAATTTGATAATAAAATGAAATTAAATAACTAAAGGAAGAAACATCATAGCTGATATTGGTTTTAAAACTATCTCAAGTTTCATTAGAACCTTGAAGAATTAAAGTTTTTAAATCGTTTCCCTTTATGACTACACTTTGATTTCCTATTCTTCTATAAGCAAGGTAACTACCACCTTTATTTAGATAATAAGGAGTTTGATGACCTTTTTTTACATCTAAAACTATAAATTTTTTGTCTTGTTCTTCATAAATCTTTAAATCAAAAGATGGAAGTGGTTCCATAACATCTTTTATGACACTACTAATATAATCAGAGTCTTTGTAAATATCTGTTAATCCCACTAATTTATCACTTTTATCTTCTATACCAAAAAAGATTTTTCCACCGTTTGTATTAGCAAAAGCACTTACTGTTTTTAATCAACTATAGAAATCCTTTTTTTCTATTTTTTCTTTTTTTTCATATTCAGTTGTTTCTCCAAGATATTTATCTAATTTCATTTTTATCCTTTTCTTTTATACATATTAATATTATATTACATTGTTTAATAAAATATTTTTAAATAATAAAACATTACTTTACAAGATAATATTTTTTATTCAAAAAAAATTTCTACAAAAAAATTGAATACATTGCCAAAAAGTGCTATAATAATAGTATAAATACATTTTCACAATCCTAATTAATTAAGTTCAACTTAATTAATGAAAAAAACTCCATTCCCTTAAAATGGAGTTTTTATTTAAGGTTAGTGGAAAATGTATTAATTATTTTAAAATTTAATTAATATTAGAATTATAATTATTAAAATTAAAATTCGCTCCACTTTTGAACCTTTATTTTAAATACATTTTTCACCTCCTTATGTGACTAAAGTGTTAGTCACATTTTAATATTACCACAGAATTTATTTTGTTACGAAAATACGGAAAAAATTGGGATTTTTGGTTTATTTTTCCTAAAATTTTACTCTATATTTACGATAATTTTAGTTATTTTTAATTTAAAATAATTTAAAAAATAGTACCTTAAATATGACTATAAAAATCTTCATCTTTTCTTTAAAAGAATATCGCAATTTAATCTTGTTTTTCTAAAATATTCTACTAATTTTTATTTATAATTTATTTTGATTTTAGTTTTATAACATTTTACAATTTTCACAAAGTATTTATGGATATCTCGTATATCAATGTTGTTATAAATATCTAAAATTGATTTTTTCTCCTTTCTTTTTTTTATATCTAAGTCCAATACAAGGCAGGAACCTTTAATGGAGAATCTGCTGATGGTAGAAGACAAGAAGAATATGAAACAACAGTAACTGAAGCAACTAAAAAATTTAAAGAAAAACAAGATGCAGCTAAAACTGAAATTGATGGATTAAGTCATTTAAGTGAAGAAAGAAAAAATCATTTTAAAAATGAAATTACTAATACTTTAACTAATGAAAGTTCTGATATTAGTTTAATTAAGACTATTGTAGGTAATGCAAGAGATGAAAACAGAAGAGCAGAAGAATTAGCGAGTGCTAAAGCATCAGCATTAAGTTATGCAAATAATTTAAAAACAGCAAATCAAGGTGGGAAACAAGAAGACTTTATTACTAAAATTAATGAAGCATTAGACAAACCTGCAGTTGATTCTATTCAAGCACAAATGTCTGAAATAATAAGAATTTCCACAGTTAATGCTACAAATGCAGTTAAAACTTTAAGAGGTTTAAATCAAGATGGACAAACATATACAACTTGAAGTGATAGATTAACAAATGCAGGAAGCAATCAAAATCTTCTTGATAGTACTGCACTTGAAGCTGATCGAAAATTTGCTGATGTTAGTTTAGTTGTAGAACATCAAATAAATGCTCTTGCAGATAGTGCTTTTAAAACTCAAATAACTTCAGAATGACAAGATTGAAAACGAAATTCTAGTCTAGATGCAAATAGAGAAACTGAAAGAACAGTAACCAAAATTTATGAGTTTAGAGATAAAATCGAAGCAGAAAATCAAAAAATTAGACAACGCGAACAAAAAAAAGAATCTGCACTAAGAGAATTAAATAAACTTAAAGATGGAAACAGTGTAAAAATAACTGAAAGTGGAATAATTAATGATCCAAATTCATCAGAAGATCAAATTAGAGCTGCCAAAGGTCGTATAACAGATGAATTAACTAGATTAAGAGATGAAGCTACTACTTATATTACTACTAAATTTGGTAATGAAACACCAAACTTGAAAACTGAGTTATCTAATCAATTAAATTCACTAAATCTAACTGAACAAAATATTGAAGATATTAAACAAAGAACTGATGAAGCATTTAATAAAGTTACAGAACTTAACTTAATTAAAGAAAAATTAACAGAAACAGATCATATAAATGCAATTAATAATGCTAAAGCTAATGCTACAACAGTGCAAGATATTCAAAATGCTATTGATGAAGCAAATAGAAACTTAAATCAAGAGCAAAATGCTGAAAAAAAATCTATAAAAAACCAATTAATTTCTGCAAATGATGATGGTACAGGTTTAGTAGATAAATTTATACAAAGTTATGGAGAATATGAATATATTCAAAAAGGGAATAATTGAGCAAAAGAAATTAATAATGAAAATACTTCATTAGATAGATTAAGACAAATAAAAGAAGAAGCAGAATTAATAATAAATAAACTAAAAACAGAAGCATTAAATGCAAACCTTGAAATTCCTGATTCTTCTAATGCTAAAAGAGGTAATTTAAATAGAATCAATGATACAAGAGCAAGTTTAGCTAATTTAAAATCTGCTAAAGATCAAGCAGTAAGTTTACGTGATCAAGAAAGAAAAAGATTAGAATCTCAAAAATCTAATGCTAGAGCAGAAATTGCTAAACTTGAAGGTGATGGATACAATAAAGATAAACTAACAAAAGAACTTGATGAGGCAACACAACAATCACAATATGATGCAATTCAAGAAAAAGCAAGACAAATTATTGAAGCTAAAAAAGTGCAAGTACAAGGTAAAATTACTTCAAATAATAAAATGCCACAAGATGAAAAAACAAGTTTTGGAACAAGAGTTAGAAATGCATCAACAATTGAACAATTGATTCAAATTGAAAAAGAAGCAGATAACTATGTATTTGTAGAAGATCCACTTGCAAGCATAAAACGTGATGCAACTAATAGAATTTCAATAAAAGCACAATCAACTCCTGCTGGAGCGCCTTCTTCTTCTTCTTCTTATAAACTAACACTTGAACAAGCAGAAGAATACAATGATAGAATAAGAAAAGCAACTACACCAGAACAAATTAAAACAATTGAAGAAGAATTTATTAGAACCACATTCTTTGAAAATAGAAGAATTGTTACATTAAAACAAGCAGTAGCTAACTATATCACTCCACAAGTTGGAAATGATACCAATAAATTCAAGGCTTGAATTGACTACTTTAAAAATACATTGGAAAATGAAACATCAATCAGAGAACTTGGTAAAAAATTCGTGCAATATGCTAATATTGGTGGTAACCAATCTGAAACTCACCGTCAAGACTTATTGAGAGAATGACATAAATGAGCACAAGAACCAGGTATTGAATGAGCTAAAGGATTACTACTCAATTCAAACATAACATTTGATCAAAAATACAACTTGATTGATCAATTACTTCTAATACATTCATTATTTGATCTAACTGATTGATTGAAAGTTGCAAATAGAGTTGATAGTAACATTCCAAGTACAATTCCAATAAGTAGTAACATTAGATTCTACGATGGACACAATTGAACTGAAATTCAATAAATCAAAATTAATACAGGATTTTTCCTGTATTTTTTTGCTTTTAGATTATAATTTAAATAATAAATAAAAGGAGAATAATGAGCAAAAAAAGACTAGTAGATTTGTTTGCAGGAGCAGGTGGATTGACTTGAGGATTTTACAAAAATAATTTTGAAATTGTAAAAACAGTTGAGTTTTGAAAACCTGCAACTCTAACTTATAACTTAAATTTTAAAACTGAGATTTCACCTTGTGATATCACTTTACAAGAAACCAAAGAAGAACTTAGTCAATTAAAAGATATTGACATAGTAATAGGTGGTTTTCCCTGCCAAGGCTTTTCAATGGCTGGTAAAAGATCTCAAAATGATGAAAGAAATAAACTTTATTTACACACTATTGAAGTAATTATTAAATTACAACCCACTGTGTTTGTTTTAGAAAATGTAAAAGGTATTTTATCTTACAAAGAAAGCGATGGTATTAAAGTAACTGACAAAATAGAGCAAATATTCACTCAAAATGGTTATTTTGTTTCTTATTTATTACTCGATAGTTCTAATTTTGGTGTAGCTCAAAAACGTGAAAGAGTTATTTTTATTGGTTCTAAAGACAAAGAAAAAGTACAACAAACAATTGAATTGTTAAAAAATACCAAACAAAAAATGAAAACAGTTAAAGATGCAATTGCAGATTTAGAAGAAATAAGTGAAAATAAAGATTTTAATCATATTTTTACTAAACACTCACCGGAATTTATAGAAAAAATTTCTTTAACACCTGTGGGACAATCTGTAATGAAAAATTTTAAAGATGCTTTTAGAAGATTAGATTATAATAAACCATCATTAACAGTAAAAGAAAATCATGGTGGTGTTCATGTTCATCCTAAACTGAACCGAGTATTAACTCCGCGTGAATTAGCAAGACTTCAAAGTTTTCCAGATGATTTTCTTTTTGTTGGTTCTAAATCAGATGTTTTAAAACAAATAGGAAATGCAGTTCCTGCAAAATTATCTTATGAAATAGCAAAAATAATAAGAAAGGTATTTTTCAAAGAAAGTGAACAAAAATAATTATTGAGAAAAATCACAAGAATTTCTTCATTTTATAGAAGAACAAATTAGTAAAATTTTAGATTTAACTAATAACAAAATAGAATTAAAAGCAAATAATGTTAATTTGTTAAATAATGAAAATAATTGTATAGAAAGTTCCACGGCTATAGGTTTTTTGATAGAAGAATATATTAGTTCTGAATTAGAAAGAATTACAAATCATCCTTTAAGTATCTATAAAATCAGAAAAATAAAACAAACTCAAACTTCTAGTTATGATTTTTATTGTGAAAACGAAAATGATATTTTTGTGGTAAATTTAAAGGTAGCAAAGAAAATAAATGATGCGGTTGCAGCAATTAAACAGTTAAAAACAGATTATAAAAGTTTAGTCCAAACTAAAAAACAAGTTCATTTTCTTGTTTTAAAATTTAATTATTCATTTGAAGTAGAAAACAATAATAAATTTGTTTTTCTAAATGATTTGTCAGGATTTTTCTTAGAAGAGATTGATTTTTCAAAGAACCATCTTCAAGATAAAAGAAATTGAAGTTCAACTTTTAACTATGATTCAGGTAGGTTGATGGTAACTAAAATTTTTCTTAAAAATAATAAAAAAGAAATTAAAGATATAAATTATAAAACAACTCTAGAAGAGATATTGAATTTAAATAAAGAAAAATAAGGTATATTTATTTGCTTATGTGATAATAGTTACAAATTTTAAGTTTCCCAGTTTTAATAACGAAAAATCGTTTATGCCTATTTTATCGGGCAAAACGGTTTTTATTTATCTAATTTAATTACATTTTTTTAAGTTTGCATAATCATTGTAACTGTAAGGAATTTTGTGCTAAATTTGATAATACGCTTTTATTTCACTTTTTATTTATTTTTTTGTTATATCATTTGATTTTTTGCAAAATTTAGCCCTAAATTGGAATTAAGTTTTTGATAATAAAAAAAGCTAACATTAAGATGTTAACTTTTTTATATTGTTTAAAACTTTGCGATAATTTAGTTTTATTGAATTTCTGTTCAGTTATATCCGTCAAAGAATCTAATTGTACTACTTGTAGGAATTGAACTTGGAATGTTGTTATCTGCTTTATGTGCTTCATTCAATCAATCTGTGAATTCAAATAATGAGTGAATTAATACTAATTTATCAATTAATCTATATTTATCATCTCAATTTAGAGTTGTTGAATTTAAGACTAATCCTTTTGCTCATTCAACTCCAGGTTCTTGTGCTCATTTGTGTCATTCTTTTAGTAATTCTTGACGATGATTTTCTGATGTTGCACCACCAATAGCATTATCATTTACATATTGAACAAAGTTTCTTCCAAGTTGTTTGATTGATGTTTCATTTTCCAATGTATTTTTAAAGTAGTTGTATCAAGCAACAAATTTATCACTATCATTTGAAACTTTTGGTGTTACATATTGACCAATTTGTTGTTTCAATGTAACAATTCTTCTGGTATCAAAGAATGTTGTTTCAATGTATTCTTTTTCAATTCTATTTACTTCATCAACTGAAGTTGCATTTCTAACTCTTGCACTAAATGTTTCTATTTGTTCTTGTGTTAGTTTATATATAGAAGAAGAAGAAGAAGGCGCTCCTGCAACAGTAGATTCTCCTTTTTGTTTCATTCTATTAATTGCTTCTTCTTTTGCATCTCTAATTGGGTCACCAACATATGAGTAGTTGTCTATATCGTGTTCAATAGTATTCAAGTCTGTAATTGTTTGAGCATCCTGAATTCTTTGTCCCAATCTATCTCTTTCTTCTTGTCTTGTAATTTTTGGATTTCCTGTAACTTTTCCTTGAACCTGAGTTCTTTTATTTGCAATAACTTGTCTTGCTCTTTCTTCTATTTCATCATATTGTTGTTGAGTTGTTGCTTCATCAAGTTCTTTAGTTAATTTATCTTGGTTGTAACCATCACCTTGGAGTTTAGCAATCATTGCTCTAGCATTTGCTTTTTGTCTTTCTCTGTCTGCTCTTTCTTTTTGCACAATATTAATTGCATTTGTTTTGTATGTTTCATAATCTTCGGCACTATTATCATAATAGTTTCCTGCTGATCCATTATTAATAAGATTTAAAATTCTTTGTTTTTCAGAAGAATTACTAATACTATTTGCTTCAGTTATTGCTTCTGCTTTTAACTTGTTAAGAGTTGATTCAGCTTCATCTTTTATACGTTTAATTTCATCAAGTGAAAGATTTTGATCTTTTAATTTTCTATTTCATTCTTTACCTTTAGCATTTCATGGACTTGAAAGACTACTATTAGTGAATTTTTCTACAATTGCTTGCGCAGCACTTCTAATTGGACCTTTTTGTGCTTCATCTTCTTGTTGTTTTAATGTTTTTGCTTGAGCTAAAATTTGTTCCAATCTTTCAATGCTTGCTGCTGGTTGTACTGAACCATCAGGAGTACCTTTTACTTTATCAATAGTATTTTGTTTGTTTTGTTCGCTTAACTTTTCAGCAAATACTAATACTTCTTCTTTTTTGGTATTAAATATTTCATCTGCTCTTGCTTTTTTAGCTTCAATATCAGCTTGACTTAATACATGTCCATCAAGTTCTGCAATTAAAGCTTCTTTTGTACCACTGGTATCACCAGCTAATTTATTAGTTATATATGTTTGAGCTTCTCTATTTAATATTTCTAATTCCTTAGTTATTTGACCTTTAACATCTCTAACATCTTTTCCTTTTGCAGTTGAATTAGGTTTAATTGCATTATTATAGAATTCGTTGGCATTATTTTTGATAGCATTTCCATCTAGTAACATATCTATATATTGTTTAAGTAAAGGAAGTTCTCTTTCTCTGTCGAGTTTGTTAATTACCGCTGTTACTTCAGCATCAATTTCTTTTACCTTAGTAATTGTTTTACCATCAGCAGGTCCATTTAACATTTGTTGTCATTCTCTAGCTAAATTGTTTTTATCCTCCCCTTCTGGTAAACCGTTAATTTTACCTTTAGTAACATTTGCTACAGTGTTAAATTTATGTTCAGCTTCATCTTTGAGTCTATCTAGTTTGAGTTGATCGTTGCCTGCTTGTGTTAATTTATTATTGTAGTTTTCATAAGTTTGATCACCACCTTCATCCAATCCTCTTAGTTTAAGAACTGCAGTTTGTGCTGCATTTCTAGAATTGTCAATTAAAGTTTGTGCATTTTGTTTTAATATAGTTACATCTGAAACTTTTGTAGCTGTTTCAATATCTCTTACAACCTGTTCTCTTGTACCACCTTCATTTTGTGGTTTTAAGTTATTTGCTACTCCAAGAGCTGATGCTTTAGCACTCGCTAATTCTTCTGCACTTCTGTTTTCATCTGTTGCATTACCAACAATAGTATTAATCGAACTAATATCAGCATTTTCATTAGTTAAAGTATTAGTAATTTCATTTTTAAAATGATTTTTTCTTTCTTCACTTAAATGACTTAATCCATCTATAGTATTTTTAGCTGTAGCTTGTTTTTCTTTAAATTTTTTAGTTACTTCAGTTACTGTTGTTTCATATTCTTCTTGTCTTCTACCATCAGCAGATTGTCCATTAAAGGTTCCTATTTTGAAAAGTTGAAAAATTACAGAAAGAGAGAAATAAAATGAAAATGACATATAAAGAACTATACAAATGATTATGAGATTGAACAGTTGATGGAATAAACGCAATTAACACTTATAAATTAGGTGGAAGAACTATCGAACTAGAAAAAGGTTGAGAATCAAAAGGACTAGATTATTTATGAGAAGAACTAGTAACTAAAAAAATAAAAAAGATGAAATTGCTTTCATTTAAAATTAAAAAAACTTTCTCAATGATATTACTGAGAAAGTTATTCCACTTAGTTAAAAAGTGGAGCGAATTTTAATCTTATTAATTATAGTATAGCACTTTTTCTAAAATTTTTATAAAAATTTTGTAAATTATTAATCAAAATGTCCTCTTTAGTAATATATAATGATAATTAAAATATTTTTGTTTTAAATACCAAAAGTGAGACAGACATTATAACTAAGTTTTAATTATTTGATGTTAAAAAGATCATTTTTCATTATATTAAGATGATAAAGAAAAATCATAATATTTATAAATTAATTTTAGTTAAAATGGAACAAAATTTTAGGAAAAATGAACCAAAAATCCCAATTTTTTCCGTATTTTCGTAACAAAATAAATTCTGTGGTAATATTAAAATGTGACTACTATTTAGTCACAGAAGGAGGTGAAAAATGTATTTAAAATAAGGATGAAGAAGTGGAAAAAATTTTAATCTTATTGATTATAATTTTAGTATTAATTAAATTATAAAAAAAGTTAATACATTTTCCACCAACCTTATATAAAAACTCCATTTTGACGCAATGGAGTTTTTTCATTAATTAAGTTAACCTTAATTAATTAGGATTGTGAAAATGTATTTATAATATTATTGTAGCACTTTTTATAAAATTTTTATAAAAATAATAAAAATAAAAAAAGCAACAGAAAAATATTGCTTAAAAATCTTTAAAATTTGGTGAAATCGTATAAAATGCTATAGATACAAGCAGTGGTTTTTTAGTTACTCATTTTAACATATAGGAAATTAATCAAAATGACATAAAACTGTTAGAAATGATTTTCGCTAAATATTAAAAACCACAATAATTTTTTTGTGATAAAAGAAAAACCTTTTATGGAACCCAAGATTCCGAAACAAATTTAACCAAAGAAATGGAAAAAAGGGCATAAAAGTAATTTCTAGTAGTGTTCCTACTCATAAACCAAATGTGGAAAGATCATTTAGAAACATTCGAGAATACTTTCCGGTGCTCTTTTTAGAATATGATTTTAAACTATAGTCGATTTAAATATCAATTCAGATTTAATTATAAATTATAATTGCAATAAAACAAATAAAATAATTAATAAATAAAAAACATAATTAATAATAAATTTTATATAACTAAGTTTTAATTCTTCAATGTTGAAAAAAGATTCTTCTTTATTGAAAATAAAGAGATAAAAAATCATAATATTTATAAATTAATTTTAGTTTAAATGGAACAAAATTTTAGGAAAAACAAACCAAAAATCCCAATTTTTTCCGTATTTTCGTAACAAATTAAATTCTGTGGTAATATTAAAATGTGACTACTATTTAGTCACAGAAGGAGATGAAAAATGTATTTAAAATAAGGGTAAAAAATGGAAAGAATTTTAATCTTATTGATTATAATTTTAGTATTAATTAAATTGTAAAAAAAGTTAATACATTTTCCACAACCTTATATAAAAACTCCATTGCGTCAAAATGGAGTTTTTTCATTAATTAAGTTAAGCTTAATTAATTAGGATTGTGAAAATGTATTTATACTATTATTATAGCACTTTTCTGAAATATATTCAATTTTTTTGTAGAATTTTTATAAATCAAAAATATTATCTTTAAAGCATTATTTAAATTTAAAAATAAACTTTATATTAACAAAAAGAAGTATAGCAAATTGTTTTTGTTTTAATAAAAAAAACAATAAAAATTTGATATATTTTTAATTTTTGTATAAAATTAGAATAACTAATTATTAATATTTTTATAAAAATATCTATAAAAATATATTTTTAGTATAAAATTATATATATTTAAATTTTATAAAATAAAGCAAATTAAAGGAAAATATGACAAAAAAAGAATTTATAAACGATGTAGTTGATAGATTAGATGAAAATTTAAAAGTTAGTCCAAAACAACTAGATCATATTTTAGAAACAATGTTATTTGTTTTAAAAGAACAATTATTAGCAGAAGAAAAAGTTACATTAGCTGATTTTGGAATCTTCTCTACTGTTGTTAGATCACAAAGAAAAATCGTAAATAGTTTTACAGGCGAAGAACAAGTTGTTCCACAAAAAAGAGCAATTAAATACAAACCATCAAAATATTTACGTGATTTAGTAGACTTTAAATCATAAAATATATCAATATATTTATTAAATAAGCATAAACTGCATTTGTGGTTTATGTTTTTTATTTTTATCAAAAAATCAAAAACACTTATTTTGCCCATTTTTTTAAGCATTTTTCAAATAAAAAAATTATTTGTTCATTCTAAATAATATTTTTTGAACAAATAAAAGAAAAATTTGAATTTTTATCAATTTTTATATATAATATTATTACCACAAAAATTGGGAGGTGGTATTGTGAAAAACGAAAAATACGATGTAATTATTATAGGTGGGGGAATCATAGGTGCTTCGATTGCTTATGAGTTGTCTCAATATAATATGAAAAATCTATTATTAGAAAAAAATCCAGTATTTGCAGATGAAACTTCCAGAGGAAATTCAGGTGCAATACACGGTGGTTTTGATCCTGATCCAGGAAAAATCGAAGCTAAACTAAATGTTCTTGGAAATCAGTTATGAAGAGAGAAAATTTTTAAAGATTTAGATTTTCCAAGAGCACAAGTTGATTCATTAATTTTAGCTTTTAATGAAGAAGAAATGAAGCATGTACATATGCTATATGATAGAGGTTTAACAAATAAAGTTCCAAAAGAATTTTTAAAAGTGCTTTCTAAAGAAGAAGTACTAAAAAAAGAACCAAATGTTAATCCAAAAGTTCATGGAGCACTTTTATGCACAAGTTCATGAGCAATTGATCCAGTAAGAGCGACATATTCTTTTCTTGGAGCAAGTGAACAAAATGGTACAACATTAAAAAACAATTCTGAAGTTACAGATATTAAATATGTAAATGATGAATTTGAAATCACTTTAAAAAGTGGCGAAAAATTACATTCAAAAGTTGTAATTAATGCTGCTGGTCACTATGCAGATGTCCTTGCACAAAAAGCAGGATATGGTGACTTTAAACAAACAACAAGACGTGGAGAATACAGAATTTTAGCACGTAGTGAAGGTGGAATAGTAAACTCAATTTGTTTTAAAGTTCCTACAATTCACGGAAAAGGTGTTATTGTTGCACCAATGCTTGATGGACATGTTTTAGTGGGACCTACTGCTGAAGAAGGTGTACCAAAAGAAGAAACAAGACTTGTTACAAAAGCAAAATTTGACTATATTGGAGAAATTGGAAAAGAAATTATTCCTTCAATTAGACTTGAAAAAACAATTATGACTTTAGCAGGTTCAAGACCTATTGATGTAGAAACAAACGATTTTGTTATTAGATCTGCTAAAGATAACAAAAAATTTATTAACGCAGCTGGAATGCAATCACCAGCTATTGCCTCAGCACCTGCAATTGCTATTGAAATTGCAAAATTAGTTGAAGAATCAGGACTAAAATTAACTAAAAAAGAAAACTTTAATCCTAAATATACAGTTAGATTTTAAATTTTAGGAGGGCAAAATGTTAGCTAAATTAAAAGGTTTAACCTGAAGACAAATTATTGCCTTAATCATTTTAGCGGCTTCTGATGTTTTTGTAATAGCAGCACCATACTATATTAAAAACATCATTCCAAACTTACACGAATACTTAAACATTAAAGAAGATCAAGTTGCTACTTTAACATCAATTATTGGTTATGTAACACTAATTACTCAACTTCCTGGCGGTTTTTTAGCCAATAAGTTCAGTTCAAGATGGTTGTTGTCTATCGCTGTCTTTTCAACAGGAGCAATAACTTTCTGATTTGGAGCTACAATTTGAAATTCAAAAAGTTTAAATCCAAATTCATTATTTATTCAATACTCAATAATTTGAGCGTTATGAGGTGTTAGTTCTACTCTTGTATTCTGAACACCTTTATGAAAACTTGTTTCACAACAAACAACAAAAGAAAATCAAGGCTTAGCATATGGAATTCAAGGAACAGCAAACGGAATTATCGGTTTATTCTTTGTATTTCTATTAGGACTATTAGTTACTAATGTATGAGTTCCAAGAGCAAATGGAAGTGCAATACCTTTTGCTGTTTATGCTTTCTTAATTGCAACCTTTTTAGTTGCTACATCAATCTTTGTACTAATTCTTGTTCCAGAGAAAAAACAAGATAAAGATACAGAAAAAGTTTCATGAGCTAGATTGAAAAAAAGTATAATTTCTGTTTTTAAAGCACTAAAAAATTGAAAATTATGAGCATTATCAATTTTTGTAATGGGTATGTATACATTTCAAAGTGTTTTTGCTTACTATTTAATTCAATTAATGCAAAATGGATACTTAGCACCAGCGATTCTTGTGACTATTTTAGGAGGAATTAGAACTTATGGATTAAGAACATTAGTTTCCACCTTTATAGGAAGATGAGCTGATAAATTTAGATCATATGTTCTTTTCTTAATTATTGTTACAGGAATTGGAATTATTCTACTTGGAGCAATAATCTTACTTGGTTTTGTTCCAAAATCAGCAAATGTTTGAGTAATTGTTTTCAGTTCAATTCTCTATCTATTAGCAGGAATTCTTTCATGAGCAATGGTTACTTTAAGATATGCTCAAATTGGTGAAATTCACTTAGAAAAAAATTCTTATGCTTCAAGTGTTGCTGTTCTTTCCTTTATTGGTTTTTCAACAGATGCTTGACTATACCAAATTACAGGAGCAGTTGGTAAATATTACACACCAACAGGAGCAGATAATACTTCAATACAAGGTTACCAAATTATTTTAGTTATTACATTGGCAATCGCGCTTCTTGGACTACTTGCAGGACTTGCTGTGCATATTGCTAACACAATTGAACTTAAAAAATTAGGTAAAACAAACTACAGATGGAGAACATTAGAAAATGCATAACAAACAATTAATTTTAGGACACAGAGGATACTCTGCAATTGCCCCAGAAAATACCGAATTAGCCTTTGAAATGGCTTATCAATTCAATTTTGATGGTGTTGAACTTGATGTTCATTTAACTAAAGATAAAAAATTAGTTATTATCCATGATGAAACGACAAACAGAACAGCATTAACTAAAAAAGAAATTGAATTTTGTACTTTGGAAGAACTTAAAAAAGATGATCACAGCCTCTTTTTTAAAAAAAGTACAAGAAAACAAACAATACTCACATTAGAAGAATTTTTAGATAAATACTTAAATTTATTTAAAATTATTAATGTTGAAATTAAAACTGATCAAAAAGAATATAAAGGAATAGAAGAAGAATTACACAAACTTGCAAGCAAATATGGACAAGCATATTTTCAAAAAATAGTTTTTTCATCTTTTAACTTTCAAACACTTAGAAATATGCGCAAGTTAAGTTCAAAATACCAACTTGGATTTCTATTTTGAACAGAAACTCAATTTAAAGCAGTTTCTATAGAAGAAATGAAACAAGTGTGTCAATTCTTAAATCCTTGAACCGTTTTATATGATAAAGATAAAAAACGTTATCAAAAAATTAATATGCCTTTAATGTTATGAACTCTTAAAGATCAAAAAAAATACAACGAATATTTAAACGATAAACTTGTTTATGCTCAAATTAGTAATTACAAATTTGAAAAAAACAAATAAGGAGAAAAATGAAAGATAAATTTATTATCACATTAGATTCAGGTACCACTTCCTGTAGAACACTAGTGGTAGACCATGATGGAAATATTAAAGCAAGTAGTCAAAGTGAATTTACACAATACTTCCCAAAATCTGGTTGAGTAGAACATGATCCATTAGAAATTTGAAATACACAACTTTCAACAATGCAAAGTGCAAAACACAAAGCAAAAATCAAATCCCATGATATTGTTGCTTTAGGAATTACAAATCAAAGGGAAACAGTTGTTTTATGAGATAAAGAAACAGGATTACCTGTATATAACGCGATTGTGTGACAAGATAGAAGAACAACAGATTATTGTGAAACATTAATTGAAAAAGGATTATCAGACTTCTTTAGTGATAAAACTGGATTAATTATTAACCCATATTTTAGTGGAACAAAAATTCGTTGAATTCTTAAAAATGTAGAAGAAGCAAAAACAAAATTAAAAGAAGGAAAATTACTTGCAGGAACAATTGACACTTGATTAATGTGAAAATTAACCGATGGTAAAGTTCATGCAACTGACGTTTCTAACGCTTCAAGAACAATGTTATTTAACATTCACACTTTAGACTGAGATCAAGAAATTTTAGATTTACTTGAAATTCCAAAAGAAATTTTACCAGAAGTAAAATCTTCATCCGGACACTATGGAGTTGTAAGTCCTCATCATTGATCTAATAAAGCAAAAGGACAAGTACCAATTACTGGAGTTGCAGGAGATCAACAATCAGCTCTCTTTGGACAATTATGTACAGAAGTAGGAATGGTTAAAAATACTTACGGAACAGGTTGTTTTACACTTGTAAATACAGGACACACTCCAGTTAAAAGCAAAAATAAATTACTAACCACAATTGCTTGAAAACTTGGAGACAACAAAACAGTCTATGCTCTTGAAGGTTCAGTGTTTATCGCTGGAGCAGCAATTCAATGACTAAGAGATTCACTAAGAATTTTATATAACTCAGCAGAATCAGACTTCTTTGCTTCACTTGTAAATGATGATCAAAGAGTATATATGGTTCCATCATTTACAGGACTTGGAGCTCCTTATTGAGATTCATATTCAAGAGGTGCGATTTTTGGTTTAGAAAGAGGAACCAAAAGAGAACACTTAATTAAAGCAACTCTTGATGCGATTGCTTACCAATCAAACGATTTAATTAAAGCAATGGAAAAAGATTTACAAAAACCAATTATCTTATTAAAAGTAGATGGAGGAGCATCAAATTCAAATTACTTAATGCAATTCCAATCTTCAATTTCTAATTTAAAAGTAGAAAGACCTTCAAATATTGAAACTACAGCTTTAGGAGCTTCATATCTAGCGGGATTAGCTGTTGGTTACTGAAAAGATCTTGAAGAAATCAAAAAAATAAACAAAATTGACAAAGTATTTAAACCACAATTAGCACAAAATGAAATTGATGCTTTAATCAAAGGTTGAGATACAGCTGTTAAAAAAACTTTAAATTGAACAAAAGATATAGAATAGGAGAAAAGCAATGAGATTAGATATTTTATCAGAATTTTTAGGAACTTTAGTTCTAATTCTTCTTGGTAACGGTGTTGGATACAGCGTTTCCATGAAAAGAATGTTTGCGAACCAATCTGGAAAATGAATCGTTATCATTTTAGGATGAGGTTTAGCTGTATTTACAGGGGTAATAGTTTCATTATCTCTTGGTGGTTCTGCTCATTTAAATCCAGCAGTCACATTTTTTGTTGCTGTAAGTAGCAAGTTAAGTGATCCATTAATTTTAACATATATTCCTGTGCAAATTTTAGGTGCAATGACAGGACAAATGCTTTTAAACTTCATTAACTGAAAACACATTCAAGAAACAGATTTAGCTACATTAAGAGGAGTACACTGTACAGGACCTGCTTTTGCAAATAAAGAAAAAGCAACTATTTTTAATTTCTCCTATGAATTAGTAGGAACATTATTACTTGTTGGATTAATATTAGCATTTGGTAAAGGTGGAAATAAAATAGGATTAGCATCACTTGGTCCAGTTCCAGTAACTTTAATTGTTGTAGCAGTTGGTGCTTCACTTGGTTCATCAACAGGTTATGCAATTAACCCAGCAAGAGATTTAGGTCCAAGAATGGTTTATGCTTTAATGGAAAAAACATTATTAGCAAATAGAAAAAGCGAACATGTTGGAGGAAACTGATCATACTCATGAATTCCAGTTGTTGCTCCTTCATTAGCAGGTGCAATTATTGGCGCTTTAGCTTTAATTCCAGTTGCAGCTTAGTTAGCAACTTATAAAAATAAAATAATTAATCAATAAAGGAATTTATTATATGAAAAAAATATTAAACAAAAAAGAAGACATAGTTTTAGAAATGATTAATGGGATTGTAAAAACAAATAAAAAAGTTAAAAAGGTTGAAAACTTTAATGTTATTTACAATACTGAATTTAATAAAAATAATGTTGCTTTAATTTCAGGTGGTGGTTCCGGTCATGAACCAGCACATATGGGATTTGTAGGTAATGGTATGCTTAGTGCTGCTGTTGCAGGAGAAGTATTTACATCTCCTACACCAGATCAAGTTGAAGCAGCAATAAACGCTTTAGATTCAAAAAATGGTACTTTATTAATTATTAAAAATTACACAGGAGACAAATTAAACTTTGAAATAGCACAACAACTGGCTCAAGCAAATGGTAAAAATGTAGAAACAGTATTAGTTGATGATGATGTAGCTGTAGAAAATTCCACTTGAACCATTGGAAGAAGAGGGATTGCTGGAACAGTATTTGTACACAAAATTGCAGGAGCATTAGCTCAAAAAGGATCTTCTTTACAAGAAGTAAAAAGAGTAGCACAAAAAGTAATTCAAAATGTTAGATCATTTGGAATTTCTCTTAACTCTATTTTTATTCCAACAACAGGAAAAGAATCATTTTCATTAGCAGCAGATGAAATTGAATTTGGTCTTGGAATTCATGGTGAACCAGGAATTAAAAGAGAAAAAATTAAATCATCAAAAGAAATTGTTAAAGAAATGTTAGATTTAATTTTAAAAGATTATGACTATAAAAACTCAGAAGTTGCTTTAATGGTTAATGGTTTAGGTGGAACACCTGAAATGGAATTATTTATAGCAACTAATGATATTTATGATTATTTAGCAACTAAAAATGTTTCTATTTATAGTTCTCATGTTGGAAATTTTATGACTTCACTTGAAATGCAAGGATTTTCAATTTCTTTACTAAAACTAGATGATGAACTTAAATCATTATTAGATGAACCAACAGAGGTGAAAAGTTGAAAATAAGTTATTCTAATTTAACTGATGCAATGAAAAACATTGCTAAAGAGTTAAAAGAAAATGAAGATTATATTTCTACTTTAGATCAAACTATTGGTGATGGTGATCATGGATTTAATATGGTTAGAGGATTTACCGAAGTTTCTAGTATCCATTTTGAACAAGTAGATTTATCTACATATTTAACTTTAGTTGGAAGATCACTAATGTCAAAAGTAGGAGGTGCTTCTGGTCCTTTATATGGAATGGCATTTATGAATTCTGCTAATGCATTAAAAGGACATGAAACTTTTACATTTAGCGAATTTAAAATTTTAGTTTCAAGTTTTACAAAATCACTTGAAATGCTTGGAAAAGTACAATTAAACGAAAAAACAATGTATGATGTTTGAAAACCACTTGAAACTTATTTAGCTTCAAAACAAACATTAGATGCAAGTGAATTTGATGCAACTATTAACTTTGTTTATTCTTTAGTAGAAAACACTAAAGATTTAGTTGCAACCAAAGGAAGAGCATCATACTTAAAAGAAAGATCAAAAGGAACAATTGATCCAGGTTCTTATTCAAGTTATATTATTATTAAAAATTTAATTAAAGGATTATAATGAAGAAATTATTTATTATTATTTCTCATTACAATAAATTAGCACAAACAATTAAAGAATACTTAACTAAAATGCTTCCTATTGATGAAAATAATATCAAAATAGAAGCATTAGGTGGAATTAATGATGGACAAGAGTTAGGAACTGAACCTTTAAAACTACTTGAAATCATCGAAGCAAACAATGATATCAAGGAAATAGTAATATTTTCTGATTTAGGTTCTGCTACTTTAAGTGCAAAAGCAATTATCAGTATGGTAAGTGACAAACAAATTCACGTTTCTCATGGTTCTATTGTTGAAAATTGTTTCTCTGCTTATGTGCTTGCAAACTCAGGAGCGAATTTTAACTCCGTAGTATCAGCAAGTGAAGAAAAAATTGTAAAATAATCTTAATTTTAAGCCCACTTTATAGTGGGTTTTCTATTTTTAGAACCAAAAAATGATATAATTAAAAAGTATTAAGGAGAAAAATGAAAAATGAAAAAGGACTATCTCTTAAAATAATTCATATATATATATATATATATCTTAGCAAATTAAAATTTGCTAATTTTTCATTCAAATTTTATAATACAACCAAATTAAATTATATAAAAACCTTATTAAACAAATTAATAGGGTTTTTTACTATTATTAAAGGAGAATAATATGGAAAATATAGATATTAAAAAAGAAAAAGAAATACTTATAAAAATACTTATAAAAATACTTAAAAAAATAGGTGTAAATTTAAACAAAGAAAACAAAATGAGTGATGAAGAATTTTTAACTAAAACTTTAAGTACGCCTGAAATTATTTTTTCTATTGTTGCTTTTGCAGAAGAAATAAATCAAGAACTAATAAAAGAAGTAAAAGAATTTGTTATTGATGTAGAAATCATAAAGTTTTTAATAGAAAATTATATTAATCAAACTAATGATTGTAATATTCTATTTTTTATGCCGGAAAAATTAAAAAATAACAAAAAATTTATTTTAGAACTTGCTAAAGAATATAATTATGTCTTACTATTTGCTTCAGAAAAATTACGAAACGATAAAACTTTTGTTTTAGAAGTTTTAAAAAAAGATCGTTGATCTTCTATATATATATCAAATGAACTAAAAAATGACAAAGAATTTATTTTAGAAGCAGTTAAAGAATCTGGTACTGCATTACAATATGCTTCTGATAATTTAAAAAACGATAAAGAATTTATTTTAAAAATT
>NZ_JBTGVG010000017.1:0-22257 GCF_054343455.1 Mycoplasma sp. 1012 | reverse complement strand
TCCCATACTTTAAATTTTACTTTAAAGTGGTGCACTTGATCTTACAATTAAGCAACATATTTTTTATATGTTTTTCCTTTATTTAAGATTTTTTTCAGTATGGAAGAATGTGAAGTATTCTGGATGAACTACATAACGCGATGCTACTGAAATACCGGCTTCATCATATCCCCATGCATAGATAACAACAAGATATTCAAAACCTCATTTATCAACTTTTTCATATTTTAATTTATAAGCCATTTTAGTAATTGCTAAAGGTGTTTTTACTAAGTGTTCTAGTATTGAAAATTGTTGATCCATTTTTTCTGGAAGTTCATATCTTCTTGATACATAATGTTCTGCAACCATTATTTCTTCTTTGTTTTTGTTAAAATATTGTTTTCTAAAAGCATTGAATCCAAGTAAGAAAATTATATTTTGACGATAGAATCATTGTGGTTCATCGCCTTCAATTCTTTCTATTTTTTGTGTTGTGGAATATTCGTATTTAATCAAAGATGAATAAGCTTTAGCAAGACCACTAAAATTTTCAGCTACATATCTTCCTAATTTGCTTCGTGTATAAATAGCACCTATTCCTTCTAGTTGTTGATAAGCATTAATTGCTGTTATTCTAGATACACCAAATTTTTCCATTAAAAAGTGCTCTGAAGGCATCAATTCATTTGGTTCTAAAACTCTATTTTTAATTAAATATAATAAATATTCTATTAATTCGCTTTTTTTAGTTTTAGATTTTTCTTTTTCAAATTTTTCTTTCATATTAATTTAATTATAATACAAATTATGTTATATGTAAATAAATTACTTATATATATGTTGAATATATCTAATGTTAGTTTATATATTTATATAAAATTACCACTTAGTAATTCTATAAAAACTTTAAAAAATCCTCATGCAGATAAAACTGTAAAAACTATTCCTAATGTAACTGTTAAAGAGATTAAAACTCATTTTGTAGAAACTGATATTCTTTTTTTAACTTTTTTTACTTTTTCTTTTGTCATAATTAATTATCCTTTAATTGTTGAACCTTGTCTAGATATTGCATTTAGAATTTTTCTTCTAAATAAGAAGTAAGTTATAAACATTGGAAGAATAGCTAAAATTGCTCCTGCTAGTTTTACATTTTTAAATAATTTTATTGGATCATCTGGATCTGGATTCACACCAACATCTAATAGATAAATATTAATTAATTGCACTGGTGAATCTTTTCCTAAAATTAATAAAGGTCATAATAGTGAATTTCAAGCAGCAAACGCGGTTAAAATACCAACTGTTCATATGGTTGGAGTCACCATCGGAATTGCAACTTTGAAAAAGAAATTAATTCCTGTACATCCATCTACCATTGCTGCTTCTTTAATTCTATCGGGAATATCTTCAAAAGCGTTTCTAAACATAAAACCAGAAAAGACAGAAGCAGCATATGGCATAATTAAAGATATAGATAATCAAGGAGCACTGGTTTCTCATTTTAGTGTTATTATTGTTTTATATTGACCAATAAAAAGGGCAACTTCTGGCAAGATTAGTATTGACAGAAAAAACAATCAAGATAGTTTTTTGAATTTTCATTTTTTTAATGAAAAAGCATATCCGAATGTAGCAGAAAAGAAGAGTTTTACAATAACTGATACAAAAGTTACTAAAAGACTTCAACCAAGAGCTTCTCAATAACCATCATTTAAAGCTCTTGAAAAATTATCTCATTGAAATTTTTCTGGAAATAAAACAATTTCATTAACTCTTTCGTTTGCTTGATTATCAGGTGCCAGAGCAAAAACAAGCATAAAATAAAAGGGAAAAATAATTATTACACCAAAAACCAGTAAAATTAGTAATTTAACTGACAAGGATAAAATAGATTTTCATAAAGAAACATTTCTAACTTCAGAAGAAATTTTTTCTATTTTTCTTTGTGAAATCTTATTTGAGATTCAGTTTTGTAACTTTAACAGCATTCAGAACATGTCTTTCTCCTAACTTATTTATTGTTAATAAAATTATTTTTATTCCTTGTTTTAAGAAAGTTGATAAGGCTAAACCAAGAAGAAAGAGAATAATTGTAGCTGCTCCAGCTAAATCATAATGTCCTTGTTTTACCATATCATAGATAAAGAGAATTATGGTGGAACCACCATTAGTTTTTGCTGCATTTAAATCGTTGTTAAATATAGCAATAGGGAACACTTTTATTCCACCTATAATTCCTATTGTAATTAGGAAATTTAAAGTTTTTGTTATTGAAGGTAAGGTAATTTTGAAAAATTGTTTAGTTTTGGAAGCACCATCAATAGCAGCTGCTTTGTAAAGAGTTCTATCTACTCCAAGCATTGCTGTTGTAATGATCAAAATTTGAAAAGCTAAATTTTTTCATATTCCATATACTAAAATCACAAAAATAGCATTATATGATTGATAGCGTCCAGAATTTAATCATCTAGTTTCAATTCCAAAAATTTTGTTAACTATACCTATTTGTGTATCAAATATATAGGCAAAAGTTATGGAAATAGCAATTGCACTTGTTATATAAGGTAAAAAGAAAACTGTTTGTCAAAATCCTCTTGCTCACTTTCGAACAAGTGAAGAAATAACACTAGAAATTAATATCGAAATAACTAAAGTTATTGGTAAAGATAAAATGGAATAAATTAATGAATTTCTAACACCAATTTTAAAGTTATTATCATTTAACACATCTACAAAGGCATTAAATCCATATTCAATTTGTTGAGCATCGTTTGGATCTGATTGATAACTAATTGATGAACCAATTGAAAAAATAAAAGGGAAAATTGTGAATAAAACTATGATGAATAGAGAAGGTAATAAAAGTAAAAAAGGTTTTCAATAAGCAACTTTTTTATCTAAGATCCCTAAATCTTTTTTAGTTTGTTTTTGTTTTCTTTGCAAAAGAAATGAATAAATTTTTCTCATTAGATATCAATTCTTTCTTTTGTTATTAAATCAAATAAATGAATTTTGTTTGCAGGAATGTTGAATTTAACTTCTTCATTGATATCATACATTTTTTTCAATTTTAAGAAAATATTAAATGTAGCAACGTTATCTACTTCTATTTTAGCGAAAATCTCTTTTCCTAAATATTCAATGGAAACTATTTTTCCTGTAATTTTCCCGTTTGAAGATTCTTGAATATCTTCTGCTCTAATTCCTACTCTCACCTTTTCTAAATTAGTTTCAAAGTGTTTCAATACTACATCATTTAAAAATACGTGATTTTCCTTTATATTTGCATCAAATATAGTCATTTCAGGTATTCCTAAAAACTTAGCAACAAACTCATTTTTTGGTTTATTATAAAGTTCCATAGGAGTTCCTATTTGTTGAATTTTTCCAAAAGACATACATACTATTTTATCTGAAATTGACATCGCTTCTTCTTGATCATGAGTAACAAAAACTGTTGTTAATCCTAATTCAGACTGTATTTTTCTAATTCATTGTCTTGTTTGAACTCTTAATTTAGCATCTAAGTTAGATAAAGGTTCATCCATTAAAATAATTTTTGGTTCTCTTACTATACCCCTAGCAATGGCAACTCTTTGTTGTTGTCCTCCAGATAATTTAGTTGGTTTTTTATGTAAATTTTTTGTAATTTCTACTTTTTCAGCAACATTTAAAACAGCATTTTCTATTGCTTTTTTAATAGAAATATTTTTAGTTTGTAATTCTTTAAATCTATTAGTTTCATCAACATTTAATTTAGAAATATCAAGAGTATATTTTTTAATTAATTCTTTTTGATAGGAATAATAGTCATTTTTGGTTATTTGAACTACTGATTTATATATACCTTTAAGTTGCTTTAACTCTAAATATTCACTATTTTGTTTTAATAATTGTTTTTCTTTTTCAATTTCATTTTTCAATGATTTTCTTAAATCTGAATATTTAGTTTTTATTTCTTTAATTTTAAGAGAATGTTCATATCTTGTTAATTTTGCATCTAAGCTTTTGTCTTTTAATTTTTCAATAGTATCTAAATTTGCTTTTTTCTGTTCATTTTGTTTTTTGATTAAAGCTAATTCATAATTACTATTAAGTTCATTTAACTTTTTATAAACACTAGAATTTAAATTATTAATTTCTAAATTTAATTCTTTATAAACATCAAAGAAGTTAAAAAGCAATTTATTAAAATTATCAATTTCTTGTTTAGTTGCACCATTTTTTTCTAAAATAATTAAATTTGCTTCATGCTGTGCTTTAGTAGATTTTTCAATCATTCTAACTTTTCAAGTTTTATCATTGGTTAAAGGGAAAGAAATATTATCATAAACATTTAAATGTGGATATAAAGCATAATTTTGAAATACTAAACCAATTTTTCTGTCTTGAGGAGTAGTTTTAGTTACATCTACACCTTCAAATAAAATTTGTCCGCTTGTAGGTGTTAATAATCCAGCAATAGCATTTAAAGTAGTAGTTTTACCACAACCAGAAGGGCCGAGTAAAGTTACCAATTCTCCCTTTTTTATCTGTATATTTGCATTATCAACCGCTACAGTTTCTCCATAGTCAATTACTAAATTTTTTATTTCAATAGCATTTAACTCATCTTTATTTTTATATCTTTCATCAGCTGTTTTTTTGATTTTCCTTATAAAGTCATATATCTCAGCTTTATTAATTTTTTTGATTTGCATTTTTCTCACTTTCTTCATTATCAACATTTGTTTTATGTCTTGATAAAACATTATCTTCTGTAGATTTTAAAAATGCTTGATATTGTGGAACACCTCTAGATTTATAAACTTTTTGTGCAAATTCATAAAGTTCACTTTCTGAATTAATATTTTGATAAAAATTTCTATGATTTTCAATAGCATTATAAAAAGCGTTTCACATTTTTATACCTTCATAATATTCTACATTTGTCTTAAAACTAACATCTCAAGCTTTTTTTATATTTGGTAATGTTAACCCTTCTCTAATTATTTCTACAGAATAATCTTTTCAAATGTTGTTTTGCTTATAAAAAATTCAACCCACTACTCTTTCGTACGATCTAGTAACTTTACTTCCATAAATAAAAGTAACTTCTGTTCCGGGAGGTAAAGTATTTTCTCCAAATTTAGAGGCTTTTTCAGCTCAATTTTTTTCAAAATCATCTATTTTATGATCTTTACCTAAATTTTTTTCAGGTGTATCGATTCCAGCAACTCTAATAGATTGTTGTCCTTCTATTGTTTGGTTATCCCCAAAATCTAAAACAGGTGTATCTCCATCTTTTCATTTAACTATTTTTGCATTTAATTTTTCAAATGGAGGTAAGTCAGCTGATTCTTTAAAATATTTAGCTTCGTTATTATTACAAGAAACAACAAAAGGTATCGCTATATATGGAAAAACAACCAATGAGGTTGCTTTTATAATTTTTTTCATTATTTAGTAAATGATGCTCCTAATAGGTTTTTAAGAGCTGTTAAATATTCTTCAAATGTTTCTACTTTACCCTTGTTATTCGCTGATCTATCTGCATAGTTAGTAAATGAAGTATCTATTCCATCTCTGAAAGTTGAAGATCTGGAATCTGTTGGATCTTCATAAATAGCATATTGATCTTTATCTGCACCTTCTGTTGCTTTTTTAAATAAATTAAATGCTTCTTTATTAAATTTATCATAACCTGCTGGTGCTTCTTTGTTTAAAACTCCTTCAGAAGCCACAATGTATCCACTGTGTTGTCCAAAGAATTCAAGTGGAGTTAAGTTTGTATAACTTTTAGCTTTATTGCCTGTTCCTACTGTTCAATTTTGTTTTTCTGTTATATATCATTTTAAGAAGTTTAAAGTTCCTAAGTCTTCGACTTTATTAGAGTGAATACCAATTAAAGAGGGGCCTTGAGCAATAATAGTTTTTTTAGCATTATCTTTTTTAGTTGTATAGAAAGGATTGGTAATGTAACCTAATTCATTTTCTTGAAGAGTTTCTGTAGAATCGTGAGAAACTTTACGGAATCCATTAGATTGATCTGTTTTTTCTCATTTAATATCAATTAAATAAGAATCATAACCATTTGACGATTTTCCTGCTGCAATAATATATTTATTTTCTATATCTTCTTTTAAATCTTTAAAACTAGAATTTGTAGAAGAAACTCCTAATTTTTCTCCAGCAGCAGCTGTTGAAAATTTAGATAATTTTTCTAAAGCATCTTTTCATTCTTTTGTTACTTCAATATTTTTGTTTCCTTCTTTATTAAATTCTGAAGCTCCTGATCCATTTTTATCATAAATATAAACATATTTAGTATTAGTATCTATAGTTTTACTTGCATCATATAATTTAGCAATTACACCTTTTGCAATTTCTTCTGCTGTTGGTTTATAAATATAATTTGCATAATCTGCTGCTACTTTATCTTCTATTTTACTTGAACCAGAATTGATTGTTAAAATATATTCTGAATATCCATTTTTTGTAAAATTGTGTCTATATCCAGCTGTTGAAGCAATTGCAAAAGCTAATTGATGCCCTTTTAAACGATTTGACGAATAATCGGAATTTTCCTTTATAAATAGTGATTTTTCATTAATTAATTTAGCTATTTTTTCAAAATTTTTCTTAAATAGTTGGTTCTTTTCTGTGCCTTCTTTTAATGCATTTACATAATCAACAGAAGACTTTTTATCGTTTAGTCCAAATAAGAATTTAGAGTAATCTCCATCAACATCTGAAAATGCCATTAAGTATAATAAACTTGAAATTGAGTCAACTCCAAAAACATTTTCTGCTCTTTTATTAATATCTCCTTCTGGTGCTTTTGGGAAGGATTTTTTAATTCTTGAAACTAAATCAAATAATGCATCGTAACTTTCAAATACATCTTTTCTAAACTCATAACCACCTAAACCACCTTCAGCTTTAGTTGATGGTACATAGTCTTTTCAAACAGTTTTAACAAATGTTTTATCGTGGTTAGAATTTTTAATTTCATCGAAAAATGATTGATCTTCTGTTTTAATAGTAGCTTTTTTATCACCTAAAGATTCTGCTGTTGCTTGTCTAATTATGTAACCAAAAACTTCTTTGTTGATAGTTATAACTTGAGATGATCTACTACTTGGAATTAATCATAATGAGTTTTCATCTCCTTTTTTACTAATTCCTGCTATTTGTGAATTACTTTGTAAAAATTTCTCTGAGAAAGTTGCTTTAACTGTATCAGCTAATTTAACTGCTTTTTCTTCTGGTGTAGAACCATTTAAGTCTAATTGCATATCATATTTAGCTAAAGTACCTACTATTGCTGGATAGTTGAAAGCAACGTTATATAGACCGTTTGTTGCTTTTGCTTTTAACTTTTGTTCTAAATCTGATGTTAATCCGTTATATCCACCATTGATAGCAAATAATTCTAATTTTAAATAATTTTTGTTATTTGTATCTTTAACTTCTGCTTTACTATTTCATTTTTCTACAATTGCTTGTAATGCTTCTGTTTGTGCTCCAGTAGAACCAAATGTGTTAGCTATTTTAATTGTTTCATCGTTAGTTTGATCAAATCTTGTATCCCTTGAACAAGATACTAAACCTGTTAGTGATGCTCCCGCTACTGCTAAACTTGATAATGTTAATAATGTTTTCTTTTTCATATTCCCCTCTTTTTTGTTTAAAAAAATTAGAACAAATAAAGTATTTTAAAATTGTTTAATTTTGTTCTAAATTTTTCTCATATTTATATGTATTATAATCTATATTTTACAAAAAATTATAAAATTTCAATTATTTTATTTTTAAAATTATTAATCCCATATTTCCAATTGAAATTTGGTTATTATTTACTTTGGAATTATAAGAATAAATGGTTTCTACTTCTACACCGCCTTTAAGTTTATAATTAATATTATCATTAATTCCAACAGTATTTATAAATAGATATTTTTCTTGTTTATCTTTACTTTGTCTAATAACAGTTTGGTCTGAAGGGTTTTCAAGATAATTAGAAGCATCTCCAATTGTCTCTAAATCTTGAGAGTACATAAAAGGGTGTTTGCTTCTAAAGTCTAATAAAAATTTAATCATTGAATAAATAGAATTTTTATCTTTAACTTGATCTTCTACATATGGAGTGTCTTTTGAAAAATTTAAATGAATATAATCATTTAGACTTTTCTTTTCTTTAAATTCTACTCTTTTAGATGTATCTTTTCATTTAAAAGGTTCTCTTATACCAGGATCACCAAAAGTTTTATTTGCATGCATCATTAACTCATCGCCATGATAAATAATAGGGGTTGATGGTAATATTAAAAGGTAAAAGTAAGCATTTCTTATTGCATCTTTTTCTCTTTGAGATAGTGGTGTATTCAATTCGCTTACTTTTAAAGGACTATCAAAAGTTTCTGGATCTTTAGTAGGTCTTGGCATATTTACTCTAAATGAATTTATTCATCTGTCAGTATCGTGGTTAGTTAAAAAAGGTACTCAAGGATGTTCTTGATGTGATCCAATTTTAGTTAGCTGATTATTTAAATCATCTTTATCAATTGAAACGAATCAATTTTCTTTTCAATGCTTTCCATCATAAATGGTTCCAAGTGCCTTTTTATCTTTATAATTAAAGTAAATTGTAGCTTTTAAAGCATCATCAAGTCATTCACCCATCATAAAAATATCTTTGTCTAAATTTTGTGATTTTAAAGCTTTTTGTGAACTTTCTCTAAGTTCACTAAAAATTCTTTGCTCATTATAATTTTCTTTTGTTTCTCCCATTGAAGAGAAAAATTCAGCAAAAGCATCGTATCTAAAACCATCTACTCCTATTTTAGTTCAATAAGATTGAATGTGTTTTAATTCTTCAATAACTTCTGGATTATCTAAATTTAAATCAGGCATTCCTGCTCAAAATTTAGAAGTATAAAACTTATATGTTGCTTCTTGGTTTTTTAAATTTGGAAATAAAGAGCGTAATTCAGGAGTATCTTGATGTGTATCTTGTACTTGTGAAGAATAGAAACGATAAAAATTTTTAAATTTTGGATCACCTTGTAATGCCTTTTGAAATCAAGGATGCTCAAAAGAAGTATGATTAAAAACTAAATCTAAATATACTTTAATTCCTCGTTTATGTGCTTCTTGTAAAAATTCTAAAAACGCTTCTTTTCCACCTAATTCTTGTGCTACATCTGTATAATCAATTACATCATAACCATGATAAGAACTTGCAGGATGAATTGGTGAAAGATATAATTGATCAATTCCTAAATTGCTAAAATAATCTAAATTATTTTTTAATCCTATAAAATCACCAATACCATCATTGTTTCCATCTGCAAATGAATAAACTAATACTTGGTATATAACAGAAGAATTTTTATCATTTTTAGTTAAAGGTGCTACTAACTTTGCATTTTCATCATCTTCTTTATAAGAAAGTTTTTCTTTCTTATTTGTCTGAAATTGTACATCCCCTCATAAGGAATATTCTTTATGAAAATTATCTGTATTGCTGCATGATGTTAATAAACCATATGATAAAAGCGGAAATACCCCGCTTTTTATCATAAATTTAACTAACAATTTGTTTCAAATGTTCTTCTTCATTTTTGATTAAATATCCATAATTTTTTAAAGAAAAGATTCCAAAAATAGCAACAACTACAGAAAAAGCAAATATTAATCAACCTGAAATATAGTTAGGTGGATAAATAATGTTTTCTTCATCTCTTTCATCAATAGGCGGTTGAAAAGAAAGTAAAACTGATGTTAGAATTATAGTTAAAATCAATAAAATAATGTTTATCTTAATAAGTAAACTAGCGTTGTTTTTTTGCTTTACTAATAACATTATAGAAAAAATAGAAATAAAAATAATTACAAATCAAAGCACACTATTTATAGATCAAAATGTTATAAAAATAGGAATTTGTGGATTTATAACTGAACTTTTATTAAATGCTTCATCAGTGGTATAAATTTGTTTTTCTATCGCTAAATAATCATTTGCTGAATTATAGAAAGCAAAAAATAAACCAAAACAAGTTAGAGATACAATAATAGATAAAATAAAGAAAATTTTTCTATATTTGTATGTTTTAAAAAATTTCATATTAGTTTAATCTTTCTTCTGTTTCTTTATCAAAAATATGAATTCTACTTTTGTTAAAACTTACTCATACATCTTGGTAAAGTTCAAAGTCTCTATTGTTAAGAACTGTAGATACAACTTCAACATTATCAGAAATTTTTACAACAATTGATAACTCTTTTCCAAGAGATTCAATGTTGAAAATTTTCCCTTTTACTGAATTAACAACTTCTTTTTCGTTAATTAAAACATCTTCTGTTCTAAATCCAACTATTAATTCTTTGTATTTAGATAATTTTTCTTTATTTTCTTCTGGTAAATTTAAAGAAAAATTAATTCCATCTAATTTAAAAGTATTGTTGTTATTTGTTCCATTTAATAAGTTAATTGTTGGTGAACCAATGAATTTGGCAACAAAAACATTTGCTGGTCTAAAATATAAATCTTTACTTGTTCCGTTTTGTTGAATTTTTCCTTCATTTAAAACAACAATTTGATCTCCCATTGTCATTGCTTCTAATTGATCATGTGTTACATAAATAGATGTTGTGTTTAAAAGTCTGTGGATAGAAACAATTTCTCTACGCATTGATTCTCTTAATTTAGCATCTAAGTTAGATAAAGGTTCATCCATTAAGAAAATTGAAGGTTTTCTAACAATGGCTCTACCAATTGCTACCCTCTGTCTTTGTCCTCCTGATAAATCACGAGGTTTGTTATATAGATAATTATCGATTTTTAAAATTTTTGCTGCATCTTTAACTCTTCTATCAATAATGTCTTTTCTTTCTTTTGCAATTCTTAATCCAAAACTCATATTATTATAAACATTCATATGTGGATATAAAGCATAAGATTGGAAAACCATAGCAATATTTCTTTCATATGGTGAAAGGTTATTAAATCTTTTACCATTAAAAAGTAAATCACCTTTGGTGATTGAGTTTAATCCTGCAATCATTCTTAATAAAGTTGTTTTACCACAACCAGATGGTCCAAGGAAAATACAAAATTTTCCTGCTTCTATGGTTAAATTAATGTCTTTTAAAGTTCACTTATCGTTTCCTTCATATTTTTTAGATAAATTAACTAATTCAATTTTTCCACCAGCTGTTTTTTGACCAACTTCTCCAATTTCGTTTAAGAATTTATCAAATTCTAAATCATATGAATTAATATCATCAAGTTGATTATCTAAAATATTATCAATTTCTTTTTTCATTTTATCCTTTCACCGCTCCTTCAGAAAGACCACCAACAATGTGTCTTTGTGAGAACATAAATAGTACAAATGGTGGTATAGAAGCAAGTAAGGCACCTGCTGAATAAGCGCCAACGTTAATTTCTTTATCTTCTGCTGTAATAAAACTATCTAGTCCAACAGCAAGTGTAGTTTGATCTCTGTTTGTAATTGCAAATTTTGGTAAAATTACATCTCCAAAAGGAATCAAGAATGATCATAAAGCAATAATAGCAATCATTGGTCTAGCAACCGGTAATAAAATTTTTGTAAATAATTTTCAGTTTCCACAACCATCTATTTTTGCAGAATCATCTAACTCTCTTGAGATGGAATCTAAATAACTTTTGAAAACAAAGGTATTTCCTGCAATTGCTCCACCAGAATAAATTATTGTTAAAGTTATTCTAGGATCAATTCCAAGTGAGTCCCTACCAAGAGCAACAATAATATAAAGGGAAATTAATGAAGCTGTTGAAGGTATCATTTGTAAAAGCATAATTACAGAAAGCGAATGTTTAGAACCTGCAAATTTAAATCTTGAGTATGCATAACCATTAAATGCCACAAATATAACTGTAATAAGCATTGTACTTACTGCTATGGCTAAAGTATTTATGTATCAATTTACATACTTACTTCTTACATTTGTAAATAAATAAGTAAAATTATCAAAACCAAATTTATATAACTCTGGTGATAATGATAAATATTTTTGATTAAATGTATTAAATGAAGCTAATATCATTGAAACAACAGGGAATAAAATAACAAATGTTCATACAATTAATATTAAATAATTGAAAAATAAGAATATCCCTTCTGAAACAGTTAAAGGTTTGGAGTCTGAAGTATGAATTCTAGTTTGTTTATTTTTAAAATTTTCGAATTTTATTTTATTTTCTGGAATTCTACTTTTTAAAGAATATTTTCTCATTTTATCTTCCTCCTTTTGCTGCGTTTTTAGCAAATCCATAAGCTGCAATAGATACTGAAAATACTGAAGCTAAAATAACAAGAGCAGATGAGAAAGCAACGTTTCCATCTATTTGTACTGTTGTTGTTAATTTATAAATTCAGGAAATTATAATATCTGAACCTGATTCACTAAATGTTGTTTGATCTGCATAAGCAGGTCCACCATTTGAAAATAGTGAAATAATTGTAAAATTATTGAACATAAAAGTAAATTGCCCAATTAATAACGGAGCTAATGAAGAAACTAAAATTGGTAATGTAATATGTCTAAATAATTTAGAGCGTTTAGCCCCATCAATTTCTCCAGCTTCATAAATATCTTTTGGAATTGACTGTAAATTACCTGTAATTAGTAAGAAAATGTAAGAGTGCCCAAGTCATGTTTGAATAACAATTAAAAGGAATCTTACTCAATGAACACTTCCAAAGAAGTTAATGCTATTTTCAATAAGACCTAATTTAATTAAAATATAGTTAATATATGAATTGGCATCTCCTTGGAAAGCAGATTTTAAGAAAATTATTGTAACAAAGGCAGGAATAGCTCATGGAATAATGTAAATTAGTCTAAAGAATTTTTTACCTTTAATTTTTTCCATATTTACTAAAACAGCAAATAATGTACCTACAACTATTACAGAAAATGCTGCTGCAAATGTTCAAATCAATGTTCAAGAAATAACTCTTGATAATGAAGTTAATAATCCGTTGTTTCTAAATAATCATCATTTTCCGTATTGAGTAAATCCTACTCAATCAACTGTTTGTGAAGGTGGTGTATGTTGAAATCCTGTATTTGATAAAGAAATGAATAATGAAGTAATTAAAGGAACAACAACTATAAATGCAATTAAAAATCACCCCGGAATTGATATCAATCAAGGAAAACCTTGCTCTGAAAGTCATTTTTTAGTTTGTGTTCAGTTTTGAGGTCTCATTCCTTCTTCTAAAAATTTACCTCTTCTATAAGCGCCTATACCGCTAGAAACAACATAAGCAATGGTTATTCCTAATAAGATAAACGATGCTGCTGCTCCAAACATCCAGAATCTTGCATCAGGTAAAATTCCAAGGTCAATATTGTGAACACTTTTACCTAAATCCACAATTCCTTGAATTCCCCCTATTTTATTTCACGTAATACCTAAAGAAAAGGGTACAAATATTAAATATAAAAAGGCGCTTAGTAAAGTTAATAAAATTCCTTTTTTATACTCTTTAAATAAAATAAGTTGTGCTAACCCCGGAAATAGTAAATTCAAGAACAATCCTTTATATTTAGCACCTTTTTTGTTTTCAGTAGGTACTTGTTTAATAGCTTCAACAACTTTTGATTCATAAATCTTTTTAGTGATTTTAAGTTGAGAAGAAAGTCTGCTGTATTGAGTTTTTACTATAACTTTATTTTTTTCTTTTTCGTTATGTAATTTAAGAGTAACTAATTTTTCTTTATAAAGAATTTTCTCTTCTTTTAGTTTAAAAGCAAATGCTTTTTTAGTTAAATCTTTGTTTTTATAACGTTGTTTTAAAATCGCAATTTTTTCTTTATATTCTTTTGTTAAAGATAAAATTTGATTTTTATATTTAACTTTATCTTCTGCTGTTTCATTTAAATTAATTTTATGTAATTTTAATTTTGCATCTTTTATTTCATTTGCAGAAGAGTTTAATTGTTTATTAGAATCTTTTGCATATTCATATAACGCTTCAGATTTTTTAAGTAAAAAATCACCATCATAAGAATATTCTTGCTGTAATTTTCCTAATTTTTTATAATAATTAGCTTTAACTAAATTTTTAACATTTCTGTTCTTTTGATTTTTTAAAATTAAAGGTAAATTAGTATTTAAAATTATTTTTAATTTTGAGTTTTCTTCTTTATTTAAATCTTTAGTTTTATTATTAATTTCTTGTACTAAAGAATTAAAGTGATTTTGTATTTTATTTTCAATATCTTGTCTATAGTCTTGTTTATTTAAAAACTTATTAACTAATTCTTTTTTATATAAAGAATAAATGCTTTTTAAGTGTTTTTCTTCTTCTAATTTTAAAAATTTGCTAATTAATAAAGCATTGTTGTATTCTTTATTAATTTTAAAGAGCATTTTTGCTAATTTTAATTCTTGTTTATATTCTTGTTTTAAAATTTTAGCTTGCTCTTCTTTAGTTTTAACATACTGAGAGTATTTTGCTTCTTTTTCTTTACTTAAAGTAACAATTTCTTGTTTTTTAGATTCTATTTTTTCTTTTTTAGTTTTAAATTCTGCTTTTATTAAAGCTAATTGTTCATCATATTCTTTATTATAAGAAAATTCAGCTTCTAAAATTCTTTCTTTGTATTCTTTTTTAATTCTAGATACTTCTTGTTTATATTCTTTTTTAGATTCTTCTTTTATAATAGGAAATTCTTTTGTAATTTCTGCTTTTTTTGTTTGAAATTTTTCTCTTTTATTTTTTAATGTTTTAAAAAGATTTTCTATTTTTTCTTTTTCTTCTAAAATTGATTTAATTTCTAATTCTGAAAACATTCCTGTGCGTTTTTGTATAAATTCTTCTAATTCAGAATAAATTAAATCTTCCTTTTTAGTAAATAATAAATATTTATGTAAAATTACTAATTTAGCTTTATGTTTGAGTAACTTATTTTCATCTGCTTTTGCTTTATTTATAATAGAAGTCATATTCTTTTCTTTTACTTCTACTTCATCAGCTGTTTTTAAAAGCATTGCATAATAGTTTTTAACATAATTAGCAGATTCGGCATTTTGCTTATCTATTTTTTTAATTTCAAAAGCAATAAAAGAAGTTAATTTATCTGAAATTTTTAACTGTTTATACGTTTCTTCTAAAACTTGTATTTTATTTTTGCTAGATATTTTTAGTGTTTCTAATGCTTTTTCTTGTTCAAATTCTAAATTTCTTTTTGCTTTAATAAAAAGTTCTTTATTGATTTTTTTCTTTAAATCTAATTCTCTTTTTTGTCTATCAAACACGTTTTTTGCTTGATTTAAAAAAGAAGAATAATTTAATTTAGAATCATTGACTTTTCTATCAAAAGATTCACCGTATCAATTTCACATCTTGACTTTTTCCATTATCTACCTCCTTTATGTATTTTTATTTTTTCATAATAGTAATTTTGTCTTTTTAATCTTAATTGAAACATCAAATAAATATTAATTAATATTAAAAAAGGGAAAATTATGCTTCATATAATTACTAAAGTTAATCTAATTCAATTTTCAGTAATATAACCACTTGAAAAATAAGGAACTAGTAAAACTCCTATAAATAAAGTTATTCAAACAAAACCAAAAAGATAAGCTACACCATTTCTTCGAGAAACTAGTATATTTACTAAATAACCTACTAAAATTAATGAATTACTAATATAACCAACATACCTAAGTGTTAAGAAATTATTTATACTTTCTTTTTGTGAATTAATTGCTAAATTATCATATACATTTGTTCCTAAAATTAAACCATCTAGTAATCATAAAAGTAACAATATATTAGAAATAGAAAGAAGAATAATTAATGTGTAAAAAATTCTTCTTTCTATTTGTATTTTTGGTTTCATTATTATTTAATATAATCTAAAGCTTTACTACTATCTAAAGCATCAACTGCTTCTTTGAATTTTTTACTAAATTGATCTTTTAATCTAGTTTGGAAAGCTTCTAAAGTTTTAACACCTTCAGTAGCTAAACTGTTATAAAATTCTTGGTTTCCTAAAATATTGTCATTTCATGTTCCTCAGAATTTACTAAATTGTGGATTTCCTCTATCTAATCTTTCTGATTGTAATTTAAGGATTCCGTATCCACCATCTTTTAATTCAGTTGTTGAAGAAATAACATCAACAACTTTTTTAGCAACTGATGTACCTGTGGCTTCTAAAATAATATCTTCTACTTCTTTAATTGTGGCTTCTGATTTAGTACCTGTTAATTGTTGTCCTTCTGCAGGGAATTTTTCTGTTGCTTTTTTCTCATTAAACACTGCTTTATATTCATCTTGTCATTTTAATCAATCTGCTTCATTGAAGAAGTTATTCATATATAACTCTACTGCTTTGTTAATAATATCATCTGAAACTGTTGTTTTAGCATATTTATTTGAAAATTCTTTTGCGCGTTTTTTAGCTTCATCTAAAGCTTTTGTTTGTGCTTCTTTTTCTTTTCATTTAGAAGCAGTTTCAATCATTATATTTTCTGTTGAACCACCAAAGATATAATTTTCTACTTTTCTTACATGTGCATTTCCTGTTTGACCTTCAAGTCAAGATTTGTCAAATGCAACACCATCTTTAACTAAAGTAGGAGCAATTTGTCAAGGTTGTCCCCCACCTTTTAGTAAATCAACATTTTGAATTCCTAATAATGCAGAAAGGGCATTTCTTAAACCAGTAGCTTCTTTTAACTCTCCTAATTTTCCTATTAATTCATCACTAACAAAAGGATATTTGGTTTTATCTTTAACATATTCTTCTTTATATTTATTTTTATCTCCTAAAGGATTGGTTTTATCTGTTTCTTGACTTCAAGATTTTGCAGTTCCATAAACAGTAGCTAAGTTTTTATTAACTTCTGATAATAAATCATTATATGCTTTTAATAATTTTTCTTCACTTGCATATTTTGTTTTTGTAACTAAAGTTTTTAATTTTTCATTTCCAGCCGCTGCATCTCTATCTGAAAGAACTCTTAAAGCTTTTTGTGATTCGGTAAAGTAAGGAATTTTTGTATCTCCTTTAAAGTATCCATAATATGAATCTGTTTTAAAAATTAATTTTAATACTTCTTCAATAGCAGCTTGTCTATCAGCAACTGCACCATTATTTCTTGAGTTAATTGCTCATGATCATGTTCCTGGAGCTTGTGTATATTTAAGTTCACCTTTTAATTTTGGAGCATTAAAGAATGTATTAATTTCTTGTTTTGAAACTGTTCCAAAATCTCATGAACCTACAAATGCATAGTCTAATTTTTTCTCTTTTAATAACTCAACAACTTTATTTTGAACAACACCTTGATCACTTTTTAAAAGATCTTTTAAAGCACCTTGATCAATTTTACGTTCACCTCATTTTGTAGTTTTAAATTCATCTGCAGTTTTAACAAAAGCTGCTTCATAAACTGGGAATAATAATTCTCCAACAACATCTAGGGCTTTAGAAAAGTCGCTATTATATTGATCTCCTTTCATAAATCCAGAAGATCATTTGTTTGCTGTTGTATCTTTATAAATGATTTTTCCCATTTCCTCTGTGCTAAGAATTGATGCTAAAACCCCATTACCATATCAACCATCTTGAATTCTAAAGAATGCTTTACCTTCTTTTACTAATTCAACCATTTCATCAGTTGATGTATTAGCTAATTCAGTTTTCACTTCATCAAGTGTTTTGCTTGACATTACAACAATACCTTCTTTATTGTGGGCAAAGTTATAGAATTTTCCATTATCTTTTTTAGATCTTCCTTTAAATGTACCAAAGTCATTTACAAATGCTTTTTCGTCATCTGTTGCATTAACTTCATTTAAAATAGCATCTTTTAACTCTGGTTTTCAAGCTGCAAGTGTTCTTTTGCTTAATAAGTCTGTAATTCTATCATTTGGTGCATAAATTAAGTCAGGTGCATTTTTATCTGTGTTACCAATATTTGTAATAGTATCGATTGCTCCGAAAACATCTTTTTCTACAAATTTAATTTTGTAACCTTTTTTTGCTCATTCGGTTTTGTTAAATTCATCTTCAACTGCTTTTCAAAATTGCTCTTGTTTTCCTTCTTTTGCAACAATAATTTCTTTAGAATCTGCAAATTCATTTGTAGCTCCACAAGCAACAAATGCTGCTATTGGACTTGCAAAAACAGTTAAACCTAAAAATTTCATTAATTTTTTCTTCATAATATAATTATATTTCTCCTAAGTTATTCAAAAACAATTTCATTATATTTTAAACATGCAATGGAAACAACTATGTTTAATGGTGATAAGACAAAAAATAATAAAAAAGTGATTTCAATCCAAACTAAGGCATGTCCCACTTCAGTTTTGGGTAAAATTCTAATTAACCTAATAACATAAATAACATTAGCAAAAAATACAAAAACAAAAGCTGCTATTGTTAATCTAAATTCTGTTTTTAAAAGCAAATTAGAAAATTTCTCACTTATATTTTCTTTATTATTTAAAGTTATTAATAAAATAAAACTAAGTAAAGAAACACTAAATACAATTGCGCTAAAAAAAGAATATAAATGTTCTATAACTTTTGGTAAATATTTTCTATCTAATGGTTGTTTTCCTAAAAATAAATTTCTCATTGTTTTTTAATTTCTACATAAAATATTGAAAGTAAAATAACTTCCAATAAAATTATAATACAAATCTTCAAAAAATTTCCATTTTTTATTTATTTTTTTGAATAAAAAGCAAAAAATTAAAACTTTTTCCCCTTAAAATAGGGAAAAAGGCTTGATATATAATATTTTTATATCAAAAAACGCGCTTTTTTACTTATTTTTAGGATTTACTCTTTTTTTACTTGATATTAATAGAATTTTAATTTTTGTCATTTTTTTAATAATTTAAGCAATTTAAAAAATATAAAATTATAATTATTTTTCAAAAAACAAATTATTAAAATATAATTAGAATTATGAAAAAAGGAACATATAAAATAATAAAAGAAGCGATAGAAAAATTTGATAACATTTTTATTTTTCATCACATAAGACCAGATGGTGACTGTCTTGGCTCTCAATTTGGTCTTGGACAATTAATTAAAGATAATTATCCAAACAAAAAAGTTTTTTATATTGGGGATTCAACTGGGATTTTAAATTTTCTTGAATTTAATCATTTTGACGAAAATCAATTAAAAGAGGAAAATTTTGAAAACTCATTAGGAATTGTAGTTGATGCTTCCAGTTCAGATCGTTTAGAAAAAAAGGAAATTATACTATCTAACAAAATTTCTAAGATGGCAAGAATTGATCATCATCCAAATGGAGCAGATATTGACTATGAATTTAACTGAATAGATTCTTCTTATTCAGCTGCTGCAGAAATGATTGCTTATTTAGCTAAAATGGCTAAATGAGATATTTCTTTAAAAGCTGCTCAATATATTTACACAGGTATTTACACAGATTCTGGCAGATTTTTTTATAGTAACACAAGTAAAAGAACTTTTAATGTAGTTGAGCATTTAATAAAAAAATCAAATTTAGATATTCACTTTATCCACAAAGCACTTTCAGGAAGAACCATGAAAGAAATTAAATTCCACGGAAAAGTACTTTCTAATTTTAAAAATCAAGATAAAGTGATTTGATTCCATGTTACTCAAAAATTACAAGATGAACTTAATTTAAGTTATGAAGAAGCAAACCAAGTAAATATTCTCTCTAATATTGAAGATAATAGAATTTGAATTTTCTTTATCGATCAACCAGATAAAACAATAAGAGTAAGATTAAGATCTAATGGCCCAAAAGTCAATATAATTGCAAGAGAATACAATGGTGGTGGTCACGATAATGCTTCAGGTGCAATGATTAAATCAAAAGCAAAAATACAAGAAATAGTTAATAAAGCAATTCAATTAGTTAAAACTTTTGAAAGGGAAGAAAATGAAAATAGGTAATTTAGAAACAATCGTAAACGAAATTGAAAATCATAATTCAATTGTCATTTTCCATCACATTCGCCCAGATGGTGACTGCCTTGGTTCTCAATTTGGTTTAAAAACCTTAATAGAAGAAAATTTTGCTAATAAGAAAGTTTTTGCTGTAGGTGATTCTAAAAATACTTTAAATTTTTTGGATTTTTCTTTTAATAACGATTTAAGTGATGAAGTTTTAAAAGAATCTCTAGCAATAATTGTTGATGCAAATTTTAAAGAAAGAATTGAAAAAAGAGAGTTATTAGACAAAAATATTTTTAAAAGTGTAATTAGAATTGATCATCATCCAAACGAAGATGATTTAAATACAACAACTAGATGAGTTGATTCTTCTTATATCGCTGCAGCTGAAATGATTGCTGACTTAGCTTTTAGCAGTAACTGAAAGGTTTCAACAAAAGCAGCAAAATACATTTATACGGGAATTTACACAGATTCTGGACGTTTTTTATTCTCTAATACAACACCAAGAACCTTATCTCTAACTGCTAAACTTTGAGAAACAGGCTTAAATATTGATGAACTTCATACAAACTTAACAAAAAATAGTGAAAGTGATTTACGTTTTCAATCATTTATTTTTAGCACTTTTAAAACATTTAAAAATGTTATTTACTATTCAATAACTCTTGAAGAACAAAAACAATACAACAAAACTCCTGCTGAAGCAACTAGACCAAATACTTTAGCTAATATAGATAATTACAGAATTTGACTTTCTTTTACAGAAGAAGAAACAAACAAATGAAGAGTAGAATTTAGATCTAATGGCCCAGTTGTAAGAAATGTTGCACTCAAATGAAATGGCGGTGGTCATGAAAGAGCTTCAGGCGCTATTATAAACAATGCAAAAGACATAATAAAAATAGTTGAAGATTGTCAACAAGAATATGAAAGATGAATCAAATTAAATAATTAAAGTCTTTATTAATTAATAATTATTTAAAGATAGGAGAATAATTTTATGAGTAAGTATGATGAATTCATTAGATCATTAATAGATCAAAAAGAAAAGTTAGAAGACAATAGAACTTTTACAATTAAATTTCCAATAAGTTTACATGAGTTTTATCTAAATATGTTAGTAAATGATGACATTAATGGATATAGTATAAATTCTAAAATTGCTAAATGTTTGAAAATTTATATGTTAAAAGATCATTATGGTAAATATAATTCAACTAAATTAAAAAATTTATCAACTAAAATAATAAGAATTAATAAACCTATTATTGATTATAGTAAAAAACGAGAATTTATAAAACAATGAATAATTGAACAAAAGATTTATTTATCTTTACATAAAAATTTTACTATAAATGAATTTGAAGAACTTATGAGACAAGGAGAAATTTTAGTTAGTGAATAATATGATAAAAAGTTTAGAAGAATTTAATAATAAAACAGATGAGCAATATAAAAACAATTTTATGAAAAATTCTTTTGTTATTTTTGATTTAGAAACTTGTGATAATAATAAATCTATTATTGAAATCGGTGCTATCAAAATAAACAACGGAGAAATAGTTGAACAGTTTAACGAATTAGTAAAACCAAAGAATTTTGAAATTAATAAATGAGAGCGTTTTAACAACATTCCTACGAAGTTAGTCAAAGAAAAAGGTAGAGATACAAAAGCAGTTTTAGAAGAATTTAATGCTTTTATAGGTGATTTAGACTTATATGCACATAATGGAGAAACTTTTGATTTTGTTGCATTAAAAAGAGCTTATAACCAAGTAGAACTACCTTTTCCCACTAATAATTTTATTGACACTAAAGATTTTTTTCAAAACAGAAGTTTTTATTTATGACAGAGTGAAAAATGAAGTTTACAATTTCTTTCTTCAATGCTTGGAGTAGATTATTTAAAAGCACATAGAAGTGTTCAAGATTGTAAAATTTTATATGAAGTGTATTTAAAAATACAAGATAAAAAATATATTTTAAACTCTTTTAAAAAAAGAATAACCCCACTATAATAACAAAGAAAATAAGATAAAAGAATACAACATAAAAATAATTAGTGAAGCGGAATTTTTATCCTTAATTAGTCGAAAAATTGGAAAAAAGTAAGTAATTAAAGTCTTAGCGGACTTTTTTTATTTTTCCAAAAAGTGAATTTTTATAACAAATTTACCCCTATTTTCAATTTGTTCCACAAAAAATGAATTTTTATAAACATTTAGTATAAAAATATTATAATTATAATGTCCCGTCTTTCCCAGTTGACGGGATTTTTTTATTTTTTTTCACATATTTAATACT
>NZ_JBTGVG010000016.1:0-23740 GCF_054343455.1 Mycoplasma sp. 1012 | reverse complement strand
AATTTTACCAGTGATATCACTGGTAAAATGTGTCCCAATAAATTGTCCCACTTTAGAACATAAAAAAGTTCATCTTTTTATTTCTAAATTTACTTTATTAAATTAAATTCTGCTTACAGAACACAATTTAATAAAAGCAAGATTAGAATATCTAAAATTAAATAATAAATAGCATATTTATTTTATATAAAATAAAGAATTTATAATATAATTTAATATATTAATTTATAGTTAGAAAGAAAGGGTAAAATGGAAAGAAATTTTAATGAACAAGAACTAATTAGAAGAAAAAAAATAGACAAATACAAAGAAATGGGTATTAATCCTTTTTCACAAAATCAACCAATTAGCGATAACTCAATTTCACTACTTGTTAAATATAATTCTTATAGCAAAGATGAATTACACAATAAAGAATTTAAAGCTTCAGTGGTTGGAAGAATAATGACTTTTAGAGGACCTTTTATTGTTATAAAAGATGAAGAATCAAGAACACAAATTTATTTCAATAAAAAGGAAAATACCGTATATTCAGAATTAGTAGAAACTTTAGATATAGGGGATATAGTTTATTTTGAAGGTGTTGTAATGAAAACAAATACTGGAGAAATTTCACTAAAAGCAGAAAAAGTTCAATTATTAACTAAAGCACTTAAACCACTTCCAGAAAAATATCACGGTTTAACAGATGTTGAAGAAAAATATCGTCGTCGTTATGTGGATTTAATTATCAATGAAGAAGCAAAACAAATTTTTTGAACAAGAAGTAAAATTATTTCTTATGTTAGAAAATTTTTCGATGATTTAAAATATTTAGAAGCAGACACTCCTGTATTACATCCTATTTTAGGTGGTGCAAGTGCTCGTCCATTTACCACTTTTCACAATGCTTTAAGTATGGACTTTTATCTAAGAATAGCTACAGAATTACCTTTAAAAAAACTTTTAGTAGGTGGTTTTGATAGAGTTTATGAAATAGGAAGAATTTTTAGAAATGAAGGCGTGGATACCACTCATAATCCTGAATTTACTTCAATTGAGTTTTATGAAGCTTATTCAGATTTACATGGAATGATGAAAAGAACTGAAGATTTAATTTCATCTTTAGCTAAAAAACTAGGAAAAGAAGAAATAATGTATGGTGGTCATAAAATTTCACTAAAAGCACCTTTTAGAAAAATTGACATGGTAGATGAAACCTCTAAATATGTAGGTATTGATTTGAAAAAAGCAACATTTGAAGAAATTAAAGAAGTTGCTATCAAAAACAAAGTAAAAATTGAAAAATATTTTACATCAGGTCACTTAATTAATGAATTATTTGAATTATTTGTTGAAGATACATTAATTCAACCAACATTTGTTTATGGACACCCAATTGAAATTTCTCCATTAGCAAGACAAAATGAAAAAGATCCAAGATTTACAGACAGAGCAGAATTATTTATCAATAAAAAAGAATATGCTAATATGTTTAGTGAATTAAATGATCCAATCGATCAATTAAAAAGATTTGAATCACAACTTGAAGAAAAAAACGCTGGAAACGATGAAGCTAGTGAAATTGATATGGATTTTGTTGAAGCTTTAGAATACGGAATGCCGCCAGCAGGTGGTTGTGGTATTGGTATAGATAGACTAGTAATGCTATTAACTCAAAAAGAATCAATTAGAGAAATACTTTTATTCCCACACTTAAAAAACAAAGGAAACTAAATGAAAAAATTATTTGCATTTGATTTGGATGGAACATTACTAAGAAGTGATGGTACAATACATCCAGAAACTATAAAAATTTTAAAACAAGCAAAAAGTAAAGGACATTATTTAGCAATCGCTACAGGTAGAGCAATCGCTTCCACTACAATCTTTTTAAATCAATTTAGTGATTTTGATTTTTTAGTTTCAAACAATGGAGTAGCTATTTATGATGTTAAAAATCAAAAAACTACAATAAAAGAGTTTTTACCTGTTGAATTACTTAAAACCCTTTTAGAAGAAGCTAAAGAAAGCGAAAGTTTCTTTACATTAAGTACAGAAAAAAACGTTTATCCTTTCAAAGATAATAGTAAAACTTTTTCATGATTAACAGAACAAGAAAAAATGGATTATGATGAGCAAGGTTTTAAAACAGAAGAAGAAATTTTAAATGCAATTTACAAAAATAATGAAAAAATAACCCAATTAGCTTTAAGAAATTCTGAAGAAAAAATCAAGCAATTATTTGATAAATACAGCAAATTAATAGGGGATTCATACACTTGTTTGTTAACAAATAGAGTTTATTTAGATGTTAATCCAAAAAATACAGATAAATTTTATGGACTAAAAAAAGTTTTAGAATTATTGAATTTAACAACAAATGACTTAATTACTTTTGGTGATTCTGGAAATGATGTTTTAATGATAAAAAACGCTTATAAAGGATTTGCTATGGAAAACGGAACAGTTTCATCAAAAGAAGTTGCTTGTGAAGTTATTGGAAATCATAATACAGATGCTATTGCTAAAACAATGGAAAAACTAATTTAAGACACAAATTAGTGTCTTTTTTAATAAAATGAAATTAAACATATATAATTTAATATAAATTACTAACTAATAAAATAATAAATTAAATACTATTAATAAAAAATAAAGGAGTAAAATGTTAGAAATCAAAAATCTGTCCAAAATTTTTTATGATAAAAAATTATTTGACAATGTTAATTTAAAATTCACTGAAGGAAACACTTATGGAATTATAGGAGCAAATGGAGCTGGAAAATCTACCTTTTTAAAAATAATTTCAGAGCAAATAGAAGCTTCTTCAGGTGAAATTATCAAAGATAAAAATCAAAGAATTTCAGTTTTAAGTCAAGATCACAATATGTATAATGATTTTAATGTGACTGATGTGGTTATTATGGGAAATGAAGAATTATTTAAAATTCAACAAGAAAAAAATGCAATTTATGAAAATCCAGAAGCTACAGAAGAAGACTATACAAAAGCAGGGGAATTAGAAGAAAAATTCGGTCTAATGGGCGGTTGAAACGCTGAAAATGATGCACAAATTTTATTATCTGGGTTAGATATTCCTAAAGAAAAATGAAATGTAAAAATGAGCGATTTAAAAGCTTCACAAAAGGTAAAAGTCCTTTTAGCAAAGGCTTTATTTGGAAATCCAGATATTTTGATTATGGACGAACCTACTAACCATTTAGATCTAAAAGCAATCAAATGATTAGAAAACTTTTTAGTTGATTATCAAAATATTGTTATTGTTGTTTCACACGATAGTGACTTTTTAGATCAAGTATGTACTAACATTGTAGATATTGATTTTGGTGAAGCTAAAATGTTTACAGGTAATTATAGTTTCTGAAAAGAATCTTCAACATTAATAAGAGAAATGCAAAAAAATTCTAATGCTAAAAAAGAAGAACAAATTGCTAAATTACAGGCTTTTATTGCTAAATTCTCTGCAAATGCTTCAAAATCATCTCAAGCAACATCAAGAAAAAAATCACTTGAAAAAATTACTCTTGAAGAAATTAAACCTTCTTCAAGAAAATATCCTTTTATTAGATTTGATATTTTTAAACAACCAGGAAAGCAAATTTTAAGAGTAGAAGACTTATCTTATGTTAATCCAGAGACAGGAGAAACTTTGTTTGAAAGTTTATCATTTGATATTTTACCTGGCGAAAAAATGGTTTTACTTGGTGAAGACGACATTGCTAAAACCAAACTACTTGAAATTCTGCTTGGACTTGAAAAACCAACTTCTGGTCAAGTTATTTGAGGATCCACAATAACTCCAGAATATTTCCCATCAGATAACTCTAAATATTTTGATAAAGATGAAAACTTAATGGAATGATTAAGCAAATGACCAATTGAAAATACAGAAGAATTTAATAAAGATAACTCAGATCAAAGAATGAGAAGTTTTTTAGGTAGAATGCTTTTTAGTGGTGATTCTGTTTTTAAAAATGTTAAGGTAACATCCGGTGGAGAAAAAGCAAGATTAATGTTTTCTAGAATGATGCTAAAAGAATCTAATTTTCTTGTATTTGACCAACCTTTAGATCACTTAGATGCAGAATCAATTGATTCAGTAATTGAAGGACTTGCTGATTATAAATCATCTATGATTTTTACAACTTATAATCGTGCTTTAGTTAAACAAGTTTCTAATGTAATTTTAGAAATCAAACCAGATTCCTCTTTTATTTTTAGAGGGACATTAGATGAATATGAGAAAAAAATGGGATACTAATGTTTGATAATATTGCCGCGATTTCATCTGGAGGTTTGGTTAACCAAGCAATTTCCATAATTAGGATCACTGGTCCAGACGCTTTTTTGATTGTTAAAAAAATTTTCACAGGAAAAGTTGGTAAAGATAAAGAAATTACTTATGGTTGAATCAAAAATAAAGATGAACTTATTGATGAAGTTTTAGTAATGTGATTTGAAGGCAAAAATAATTTTATAGGGGAAAATACCGTAGAAATAAATGCACACGGTGGTATAGTTAATACTAATTTAATTCTAGAATTAGTACTAGCTAATGGAGCTAGAATGGCTGAACCAGGAGAATTTTCTAGAAGAGCCTTTTTAAATGGAAAAATGGATTTAATCAAAGCAGAAGCTATCAATGATTTAATCCATGCTAAAACCAAGTTACAAACAAAAGCATCTATTGAAAAATTTGATGGAAAAACAAGTAATTATATTAAAAATTTAATTAGTGAATTGTTAGAAATAATAGCAATTATAGAAGTTAATATTGATTACCCTGAATATGATGATGTAGAGATTTTAACCAATCAAACCCTTTTACCAAAATTAGAAATATTAAAAGATAAACTCAAAACTACTATAGATCTTTCAGAAAGATCAAGAATTATTTATGATGGTGTAAAAATCGCTATTGTAGGTAAACCAAATGCTGGAAAATCTTCTTTATTAAATGCTTTTTTAAATGAAGAAAAGGCAATAGTAACAGATGAAGCAGGAACCACGAGAGATGTTATTGAATCTGAGTTTGTTTTACAAGGTATACCTTTTATAATAAAAGATACTGCTGGTATTAGAAATTCAACAAATAAAGTTGAAAAAATAGGTATAGAACGCTCTTTTAAACAAATAGAAGAATCTGATATTGTCATCCACTTACTTGATGCATCAGTAGAAACAGACCAATTTGATCAACAAATTGTTGATTTTTCTAAAAATAAACAATATATCCCTGTTCATAATAAAAAAGATTTATTGGATTCTAAAAAATTAGATAATACCAAAATTTATATAAGTGCTAAAAATAAAGAGATAGAAAATCTCGAGAACGAGATTATAAAAAAATATCAAAACATTGATATTAATAACGAAAAAGTTATTACAAATATAAGACAACTTTCTTTAATTAAATCTTCTTTTCTTTCAATAGAAAACGCCATTTTTTCTTTAAAAAATGGTTTTGAACCAGATGTAGTTATAGTTGATTTAAGAAAGTCGTGAGAAGACTTGGTAAATATTAAAGGTAAAGCAGATAATGAAACCTTATTGGATTCAATGTTTAAAAATTTTTGTCTTGGAAAATAATTATATTTTGAATAAATCATACCAGTAATTTTTACTGGTATTTTTAATTTCAAAAACTATTTAAACAATATCACTATTTTGCATATTTCAAAGAAAAAAAATTGAAAATGAAAAAAAATGAATTATTTTATATTTTTTAAATTTATTCTATTGAAAAATAAAAAAAAGAACAAATAAGAATAAAATTGTATTGAAAGGAGAAAATATGTTCATACCAAATACAGTTATAGAGAAAAAAATTGACTTTAAAAACGAAATAAATCAAAAGTTACAAAAACTAGATTACTTAATATTGTTAAAATCAATGTTTTTAGAAGTAGAAAGTTCTTATTCTGCTAAATTATTTAAAATTAGATTATTAAAATATATTAATAATTTATCTTTGCTTCCTGAAAAAGAGCAAAAAACTTTTTTAGGAGAAGACTCAACTACTAAAATTAAAATTTTAAAGAATATGTATTTTTACAAAAAATTTAATAATGAAGTTGGTCATTTATTAAATATTAGTCAAAGAAGTGTTATAAAAGAAGATGCAGCCAAAGTAGTAAGTTCTCTTCACTCACTCTTAAATCAACCTTATCTAGATTCTTTGAAAATTGGACTTGTTAAAGATGTTTTTAAGTTCGTTTTTTCAGCAATTAGCCCTTTGCTACCAATACCAGATAAAGTTTCTATACCTTTAGAGATTTCTGGATTATTAAAAGAAGTTATTGATGAAGTTCGCGAAAGTAATACTTTTTCAGATCCAGATAGGGCAAAAAAGTTATTTTCCATAGTATTGAAAGACAAAAGAAATGGAAAAAATTCAACAATAAGTCAAGATAACGAAATTCTTGATTCTATAATAAAATTATTAGATGATAGACCAGTATTTAAGTTTTATAAAAAATACTTTGAATCTTTAAAAAAAGATAATTTTATTGATAATAATTATGATTATGACATAAATAGATATTAAATTAAAGGAGAAAAAAATATGTTTATTAATATTTCAGCACCTGTTCAAAAAACAGAAATAAAAACAAGATTTTCCAAAAATGAAATTAATTTTTTTGATTTCTTAATTTCAAACAAAAATAATGAACTTTTAAAAGAAAGCAAATATAAATCAAAAATTTTCAAAATTAGAGTTTTAAAGCAAATTAAATTAATAGATGAATCATCTATTGAACAACTTACCCAAGTTTTTGGTCAAGCAAACGCTTTAATTCTAAAAAAAGAAATAAAAGAAATTAAAGAAAATTCTATAATGTATAAAAAATTTCAAAAAGAAGTTTCACATCTTTTAAATCTAGGACAAAGTAGAAGTGTTATAGAAGGGGATGTTCTCGACAAAGTAGAAGAATTAAAAAGATCGTATGAGTCAGTTATTGAAGATAGACAAAGAGAAAGTAAATGAGCTGGTCCTTTATCTGGACTTTTAGGACTTGACCCATTATTATTACCTGGTGCTTTGGTTTTAGGGGGAGCATTTATTTATGCTAAAGTTCAATTGAAAAAATATGAAGAATTTTTAGATAGATTAGCAAAAATAACTTATAAAGATTTAGAAAATGGAGATAATTCAACATACTATCAAGATACAGATATTTTGGTTCAATTAGTTCAGTTAACAGAAGACTCAGAAGATACATACTATAATAAATTTTTCAAAGATAAGTTAGAACAAAAAATGAATGATTGAAACTCACAATCAAGATATTAATTTTAAAATAATCAAGAAGATCTTATATGGAAAAAATTTTATATAAATTAGCCACAATTGAAAAAAGAAATATTTTTTCATTTATTATTTATTATATATTATTTTGAATTTATTTTATTTTACTTACATATTTTACAATTATTAGAGTAGCTTTTTTTTGGGAAAATTGATTATTTTTTGTTTTAGTTTCTTTTGCACCAGCTCTTGCAATAATACCTTTTTATATTTGAAATTTGTATAACTTATTCAAAATTTTTAAAATTATCAAAGATAAAGAGGGTTTAGAAGAATGAGAAATAAAAGAATCAAATAAATATTTTAAACGTTTATTTTTAATTGGTTTTTGAAGAAAAAAAACAGAAGAAAAATTAGAAAAAAAATCAATTAAACAAAAAGAAAAATTGAAAAAAATAGCTTGTGCACATCCTTTATTGGGTTTATATGTTCAAATGTCTTTAATATTTTTTACTAAAGAGTTAAAAAATGATAAATTTAAAAAACAAAATTAGACTTTCATTTTATTTAAAGACTTACTCTAATATTGTATTTTTCCTTTGAATAAGTCAAATAATAATAGTATGAACTACTTTTTCTTTAGATTACAAAGAACTTGCATTAATTTGATTTGGATGATCAACTTTATTAGTTTATGGTATTTTATATCTTTATATTCTTTTTGTATATATGAAATTAATAAAAATAAGAATTAAATTAGAAGAAAATCCAGATACAAAGATAAAATTTAAATCTTTTTTTATTTTCTTTATAAAAGATAAAACAATAATGAAATTTATTTCTGATTCTAAATATCAACAAAAACTAAATTTTGCTTTAAAAATGTATAACAAAAGGTTGCTATTAAGTATTTTTTTACCTATTCCTTATTACTGAATTTTAAAGTTAAAAATTAAAAAAGAAGAAAAAAATCAAAGAACTTTTATAATGGAAAAAATCAATCATATTTCTTCAGATTTGGAAAATTTAAAAATCAATACTATAATAAAAGGAAGTTTTGCCTTTAATTTCTTTAAAGATTTTAAATTTTTAGGTAAATATAATGATGTTGATTTATTTTTAAAATATGGAGATTCAATTGATAAAAAAGAAATTTTAAACATTTTAGAAAAACATGGAAAAGTTGTTTTTCAGAATTCTTTTCTTATTTCTTTAATAATAAATATAAAAGATAAAGAAACTCGTTTTGAATTTTTTCTAACTGAAAATATCGATTTATCTTTATGTAAAAAACAAAGTGAACATTTATATATTTCATCAGTAGAATACTTATTTTTAGCAAAAATATTTCATTTGCCTAAATTAGAAAAAACGGAAATCTTTCCTTATGACGAAAAAATGCAGAAAACCATTTTTATTATTAAACAAATACTTAATAATAAACATAAATTAAATATGAATATTATTAACTCACTAATAGAACAAATATATTTAAATAATTTAAAACTTGTTTTTCATATTGAATATGATGAAAAAGATTTAAGCATTACATCTTTTATTCAAAAGAAAAGGGACTGAGTAGAACAGAAATTTGCAAACAAAGATTTAATAAATTTAAATCAATTTATGGAAAAATTCTTTTTAAAAAACAGAATGTCAGATTTTTTTGAATTTCTGTTTTTAAAAAGAAAAATGATTATTGAAAGTTTATATGAAACACCAATAATAGAAACGATTAATACATATGAGTGAGATTTTAACAATTCTAAATTATTATTTAATTCAAGCACTTCTTTTGATGAATTTTATGAAAGCAATACTCAAATTGTAAATAATGTTATTTATACTAATTCAAAAGAACAAATATACTGATTAATGCTAAATATTTTAAGAAATGAAAATGAAGAAAATTTAAAACCAAAATTAGAGATTGATTTAAATAAAGAATTTTCTGAAATCTTAAATAAAAATCAAAATATTTATGAAATTAATATAAATGATTTAATATTAAAAATAAAAGAAATTTATTTTAAATCATTAACAATGTAAATTGTATATTTAAAAACATTTTTAATAATCCTATATACAAGAAAAAACCGAAACACATTTAAAAAGATTGAAGATAATGTGTTTCGGTTTTTTATCAATAAAAATTTGAAATTTTTCTTATTTTATTTATTTTTTGTTCATAAAAATTAAAATTCTATGTATTATATTTGATATAATTAAATATATAAGTATTTAAAAAGGAAAAAGTATGAAGAAAAAAAGAAAATCTTTAAATTTGTTATGAACAATTCCAACTGTTATATTTTTCTCTTCTCTTGCTGTATCTTGTAAATATGGAGAAGAATTAATAGAAAAAACTAAAATAGATAATCCTAAAACTCCAACAGAAAATGAAACAAGAAAAGAAAAAACTGATGTTCCAACTAAAACAGATGATCAAAAAACTAAAGTAGATTCTGAAAATACAAATTCAAAAAATCCAGATAAAGATAAGACTTCTGTAGATAATCAAAGTGAAGAAGAAATTATTGATAAAACTCCTGTTTGAGATGAAGAAACTCCTGATTTAACAGGAAATAGAGTAAATAAATATACTATTGAAGAATATTTAAATTCTTCTGAAAGAGCAAAATTATCTAAAATAAAAACTTTAAGAGGTTGATCGAATGAAAAGTTTTTAAAAGAAATTAAAAAATCAGGAGCTTTGGATAACTTAACTTATAAAGATGAAAGTGATTCAGTTCAATATATTGCTCCTTTTGATAAAAGTAAACCTAAATCAAATACAATTTATCAATTAACAGTTTATTCTTTTGCTGATGGCAATAATGATGGAATTGGTGATTTTATAGGATTGAAAGACAATATAGATTATTTTGTTAATTTAGGCATTGATACATTATATTTATCACCAATTCATCCCGCAAGTTCTTATCATGGTTATGATGTAATTGATTATACAAAAGTTGCTCCTGAACTTGGTGGATTAAAAGCATTTGAAGAATTTTTAAAAGTTGCTCACTCTAAAGGGATTAAAGTTGTAATAGATATGGTATTTAATCATACTTCTTATGAGCATCCTTGATTCCAAAGAGCGCTTGCTGGTGATGAAAAATATCAAAAATATTATTATTTTTACAATTCAGAAAACAATCCATTAGCAAATGAAGGACAAGATAATATAAGACAAGATTTTAAAAATGTTTATGATAAAGTTCATCCAGAAAACAATCCAAAATCTTCAAATAAAAAATGAGTTGCTCAATTTTGAGCAGGAATGCCTGATTTAAATCTCACAAATGAAGATGTTTTAAAAGAAATAGATTATGTTCACAAATTCTGATCAGCAAAAGGAGTTGATGGATTTAGATATGATGCTTTTGAACATTACTTTAAATCTGACAATCCTAAAAAACCAAGAGCTAATAATAGCGATATGGTAAGAAATTTATTTGAAAGATGAAGAAATGTTGTACAAGGTGAATATAAAAAAGCAAATGCTTCAGGAATATCTAGATTTAGCGATAAAACCTTTTTATTTGGTGAATGATGAAGAGATCCAGCAGAAGCAGAAATTAAAGGTTATTGAGGAGGATGAGAAGGTTCAAAACTAGGTTTAAGTTCAGTTATTGATGGAACTAAATGAAAAAATAAACTTAATGTCTCATTAAATCCAAATGATGAAAAAAATGTAATAAAAAGTTTAACAGATATTTTAAACCAAAAACATGAATGATTACCTTTTTTAGATAATCATGATGTTGAAAGATGAATTACAACTTTTAAAGAACAAAATAATAGACCAGTAATAATTTCACCACATAGATTAGATGATGATGAAAGATCCGCTTATGAATACGCTCTTACTTCCTTACTTTCTCGTGGTGGTCATCCTATTTTATATGATGGAAATGAACTTTTAATGCAAGGTGGAAAAAAAGACGGGCAAACTGATACACACATTAGAGAAGCATTTAATTGAAAAGATCTCAAAAAACGTGTATTTTTCCAAGATGAAAGAGATAGAGATAACTTTATCACAACATTATCTTCAGCGGGAGAAGGAAAAGTAGAAGATATTGTTGCTAATGAAAATTCAGCATATAATTTAGTTTCTAAGATAAATAAAGCAAGACAAAAATTTATTTCAATGAGAGAAATGGATGAAAAATATGTTGGTGATCCAAATGAAATTCTTTGAATTTGACACGATAATGCACTTAGATATGATGAAATGACAGTAAGAAAAAATGAAGATGGTACATATTTATTAGCAATTTATTCTTGAGGAAATAGACCACAAGCAAACACTTCATTAAAAGAAGGATTTGAAATTGAAGAAACCTTACTTTCTAAAAATATAACAACAAGAGTTTCCGATGGTTCAACTTTTATTGAAGGAACAGGAAATGGAAAAATCGGACTATTTTTAATTAGAAGAAAATCTTAATATAATAACAGAATTCCAGAAAACTGGAATTTTTGTTTTTTAAAATCAAAAATATGTTTAAATAAAGGAAATTCTAAATAAATATGCACTTTTTATCTTTGTAAAATAAAAATTTATGAATAAGTTATATAATTAAATAAAGGAGGTGTTTATGAAATTATTTAAAATAAAAAGAAAATTTTTATATTCTACAATTATTACAACTATTCCTGTTTTTTCTATTATTTCTTGTTCTAACCAAGCTTCAGTTGAAGAACAAAAAGAAGATAAAATCAATGATTTTTATTATTGAAATTTAAATAAAATAGAAGATTTAAGAGAAAAAGATAACATAGATTTTATAGACTTAAGTAGAGAACAATCTAATAATCTTTTTCAAAATCAAACATCAAAAGTTATATTTTTTAATAAAAAAGAAGAAAAAGAATTAGATTTAAACAGATTTTGATCTTATCGAACAAAATATGAACAAACTAAATTTGATTCTAAAGTGTTTAATATTACAGAAAATAAAGCAAATTATAAGTTTTTAAGTTCAGAAGATAGTATTGAATCAAACATTAAAAATTATGACTTTGCTTTAGAAATCAAACTTCTTAATAAAAAGAATTTAGAAAAAACTTCTTTTTGGTGATCAAAAAAAGAAGAAAAAGAAAACTTTCTATTAGTAAATTTATATAGAAGAGCGCAATCTAAAATAGATTATAGTTTAAACTACAGATTAAATAATGAAAAAGCTAATGTTGACACAACAAAAGAAAAACCAATTGTTGATTTTTATAAATATTATGATTTAGTTGCTGCTAATATTAAATTTAATTCTATTGATTTTGATAAAACTCAAAAGAATGTAAAAATTTCAATTAATTTTGATAAAGGACAAAATTTAAAATATAGAAATTTTAATTTATTAGATCAAAATGATTGTTTTAGTATAAAAACGATTTCAATTGATACACCAAATAAAAATTGGAGTGAAACGAGTCAACAAAAAATTAAATCTTTTGAACCACATCATTTAGTTAAAGATTATATTTTAGAAAAAACAATTTTTAATCGTTTAATTCAATATTCTTTTATTGTATCAACTGATCTAACTGAAAAAGAATTTAATTCATTACAAGACATAAACTTGATTTTTAATGATAATGCAGGAATATATTAAAAAAATTAATTAAGAGGAAAAAATGAAAAGAAAAAAATTATTTAAAAAAATTTTTTTATCAGCAGTTCCTATTTTTACACTGACTACTTTTGTTTCAGCGAAAATGGAAACTACTGATACCATTAAGAGACATCCTGAAATATATGATAATATGTTTTCTAACTTATTTAATCATTTAGGAATAAAAAAAGAAGAACTTAGTTCTGCTCCAGTGAAAATAGGAATTATCGATAAAGGTTTAGTTGATTCGAATTTATTAAAATACAATGGACAAACTTTAATGGAATATAGAAATTCCGATACTTACAGTTTGCTTCATAATGAAAAACGTTTAAATAAAGATAAAGTAATATATAATCCTGATGAACTTGATGAAATAGAAAAAACAAAAAACAATGAACAAAAAAACTTTGGACAGTTATTTGATGATAACAAACATGCTACAACCATTGCTTCTATTTTAGGAAGCGATTCAGGGTTTTTTAAAAATGCTATTTTTTATTCAGCAACTTATAAAGGTAAAAAAGACGGATGAAATTCAAAAACATATGATGACATTGAAGAATTAAGAAATAATTTAGAATTTATGAGAAGAAATAATGTTTTTTATGTAAATATGAGCTATGGTAGTAGTTTAGATTACAAAATTTATAAATTTCAAGAATACAAAAGCGATTTTAGTTTACTGCCTACTAAAGAAAATTTGGAAAAATTGTATAAAATTTTAGAAGAAATAGATTATTTTGATGATAGTTATTATATATATGGCAAAGCATCATCATTATTAGATGAATATGCATATAAATATAATATGAAATTTTTTATTTCAGCAGGAAATGGAAGAGAAGAGTTTTCTACTTTTAGATCTGATTTTATAAAAAGCAAAGATTGGATATTTTCTTTATTAAATGAATTTAAAGATTCATATGAAGCGCAAAAAACAAAGAATATTTATAATAAAATTTTAAATAAAATAAAAAATAATCATAATTTTTATGAAAGAGATAATTATTTAATTTCATCTAAAAATACTTTTATAATAGGAGCTTATGATATAAATACCAAAGAACCTGAGTACTATTCTGAAAAAGCAACTGATAATAATAAAAATTCACCACTTGGTTTAGGACCAGATAATATGAGTGCACCTATTCTTTCTACTCTTGATGAGAAAATAAAAAAGAATTTAAGAGGAACAAGTTTTTCAACCCCTGTTCTTTTAGGAATGTCAGTGTTGTTAGAAATAAAAAATAAAAAACCATTTTATGTCCCTCAATTAAAAGCTATTCTTACAGCAAGTTTTGAAAGTAAAAACTCTTGAGAACAATATAATGATTTAGAAGGTTTCGGTTATATAAGTTGAGAAAAAATGAAATATTTTAGAGATAAAGCTAAAAAATTAAATATTTATCGTTATCCAGTTGCGGATGGAAACACACATCATTATTATTTATATTCCAATTTAAAATTTTCATCTCCAACTACTGTTGTATTTTCTAATTATTCATATTTACATGAAAAAAATGAATATTATAAATTAGAAAATTTTGATAAATTAAGTGAAGAAGAAATAAAAAAATATGTAAATCCTTTTACTGTTTCGGTGGATTTAGAAATAGTTGCAGATTCATCTTTGGTTTATAAAATTTACCATTTAAGTCATTATGAAAGTACAGCTGCTTATTTACCTGAAAATAGATTGCAAAATGTATCTAAAGTAATAATAAAACCAGGTTCTAATTTAGCTACTGAATATAAACTTAATGTTTTTTCTGATAATGATGTAAATGCAAAAATAATATGATTAACAGGAGTATGAGCCATTTTGGATTAATATGAAAAATAAAAAAATTTTATTAAGTGTTATCCCTAGTTTATCATTACCATTAATTGTTTGTTCTTGTTCTAACGAAGTTCAAAAAGAGCAAAAAACAGAAACAGAAGATGACAAAAAAATAAGAGAATTTTATAATTTAAATTTAGAAAATATAGCTGATTTAAAAAATAATTGAAAAATTGATTTTATTCAACTAAACAGCGAACAAAATAGAGAAATTTTTGCAAATAATGAATCTAAAATAATCTTTTTTAAAGAAAAATCAAAGGAAAAAGAAATAAAAAGTAAAAAACCAGAAGAAAATATTAATGTAATCAAAAAGGAAGAATACTCATTTTCTAATAAAAAAGAAAACATAGAAACCAAAATCGAAGATTATGACTTTGCTTTAGAAATAAAACTCCTTAATAAAGATTATTTAAAAAATAAAATCAATTTAAAATTTAATAAAAGTAAAAATTTAATACTAGTAAATTTTTATAGAAAAGTTATATCTGATTTAAAAGACCCACGTACTGAATATCATCATCTTATTACATCTAATATTCCTAGTCCTAAAATTGATTTTTCAAAATATCAAAATTTAGTTTCTTCAGAAGTTAAATTCAATTCATTAAATTTTAATAAAGATAAAGTGAATGTAATAATTAATATAGATAAAAACAAAAAACAAAGTGATACAATGATAAATTTGTTTAATCAAAATTATTATTTTAATGTTAAAACTACATTAGCAGAAAAATGAAATCTTTATGGAACACACTTTAACAATACAGAAGCAACAATATACGAACCTCATGGAGTTTCCAAAAAATATGTTTTAAAAGAATGAAGGTTTCATCGTTTAGTTCAATATTCATTTATTGTTCCTGCTAATATTTCAAAAGAAGAATATAAATCTATTAAAGATATTAATTTAACTTTTAATGATAATGCAAAGGTTACTTAAAATAATGTATATAAATTATATCAAATATGAAATTAACAAGTAAAACATTTCTATTTAAACAACTTTTACAACTTTTTTACCTTCATATTGATATTCATAAATATAAAGAATACCATTTTTAAAACTTAATTTTAAAGCATTTTTAATAGGAGAGAGTGAAGCTCTAAAAAGTTTCACTCTTTTATTTTGTTCATTAATATAAAAAGCACCAGGATTATCATTTAAAGCCTTTATTTTTCTGTATGCATGAATATAATCATCACTTAAAAAAATTTGAGCAAATTGCTTTTCTATTTTAGGTGAAAATACTACAAGATTATTATCTTGTTTTTCTGCTTTAAGCTCCTTTTTAGATAATTTATTCAATCACTCAACAATATTATTTTTTGCAAGTAAAGAAAGTTTATTGAATAAATCTTTTGATGTGTCTTCTTCTTTTATATCTAGTTTTGCTTTTGCCAACATATCACCTGCATCCATTTCTTTAACCATATACATTAAAGTTACTCCTGTTTCTTTATCTCCATTTAATAAAGTGTGTTGAATAGGGGCAGCACCTCTATATTTAGGGAGTAAAGAACCGTGTATATTAATAGCAGCTATTTTAGGTATACTTAAAACTGAAGTAGGAATTCATTGTCCAAAGGCAGCAGTCACTAAAATATCAAAGTCTAATTTCTTTAATTCTTCTGTAATTTCTGAAATTTTTGTAGGTTGAAATAACTTTATGTTGTATTGGTTAGCTAAAATTTTTACAGGAGTAGGTAAAATTTTATAACCTCTATTTGCGGGTTTGTCTGGTTGACTAATAATTGCAACCACTTCAAAATTATTAATAATTTCTTCAAAAATAGGAACTGCAAATTCTGGAGTTCCTGCTAATACAATTTTCATCTTTCTCCTTTAGTTTTCTTTACTTTAAATTATAAAATAAAGAAACAAAAATTTTAATTTAAAATGAATTAATTTATCTAAAAGTAATATAATTAAATTATAGGATAAAAAAAATGAGCGGAATAATTGTTATTATAATTTTAATATTAGGATTAGCTGGATTAGTTTGATTAATTAAACTAGCTAAATTTCTATTTTCTTTAGCAGTAGGTGCTGTGATTATAGGATTAATTTTACTTTTAATTTTTGGACATCATTTCCTGTTTTAGTTAAAGAAAAACTAACAAAACAAGTCTTTTTTACCAAAAGATTTGTTTTTTTTTTTTTTTTTGTAAAATTGAATTATGCAGAAGAAAGAAAAATTAGAAGATTTATCAATTTTTTCTAATTTAATGGGTAAATTAAAAGAAAAATACAGAAATTTAATTAGTAAACTAATAGATAAATTTTGTATCTATTTATTAACATTGCCAAAAGCAAAATTTTTACAAAATATTTCAATATACAAAAATACAATACTTGCTATATCAGTTTTTAATAAAAAAATCTTAATAAAAAATTTTAAGGTAGATTTTGTCTTCTAAAAAAATAATAAATGTTCTTGAAACATTTGCAGGTATTGGTGCACAACATAAAGCTATAACAAAAATAAACAAAGAAAAAAAGATTTTTGAGATTGTTTCAACAGTGGAGTGAGATGCAAGAGCAAATATTGCTTATGGTTTAATTCATAATTCTTTAGATAAAAAATTAAAAAAAATTTTGAAAAACAATAATTTAACTTCAGAAGAAGAAATAAACAAATTTTTATTAAATTTTACAATTTCTTTGGATTCTAAAAAACCAGCAAAGATAATTTCTAAAGACTATGAATTTAAGCAACTGTTAGCTGCTTCGATTATTTTATCAAACAATAATGTTGATATAACTAAATTAGATCCAAAAATTATTCAAGAAAAAGATATAGAACTTATAACTTATTCTTTCCCTTGTCAAGGTTTATCAATAGCAAATATGGGAAGATCAAAAGGAATTAATGATGATAAATCAACTTCTAGTTTAATTTGAGAAATATACAGAATTTTAAAAGGAGCAAGTAAAAAACCAAAATACTTATTAATGGAAAATGTAACAAATCTATTAAGTAAAAAATTCAAACCTGAATATGAAAAATGGCTTTCTGTTTTAGAAGATTTTGGTTATAAAACTTTTACAACCACTATTAACAGCATAAATGCTGGTTCTATTCAAAAAAGAGAAAGAGTTTTTGCTTTAAGTGTTAAAAAAGAAATAAAAACACCATTTAATGATGATAAAAGTTTTAAAGAATTTGTAGATAATATTGCATTTAAAAATAAATTAAGCCTAAATCAAAGAAAAAAAGTTTTTGAAAAAATCTTTAATTTTGACTTAAATTACAGCGAAAACCTAGATGTTTTAATGAATAATACAAAATCTAGAATAAAAATGGTCAAAACACAAAAGATTATTAATAAAAGTGAAAATTATATTATTAATACCTTGACAACCGTTCAAGACAGAATACCTTGTGTTGGAATTATTGAACATAAAAACAATTTAGAGCATAAATTAGATTATCGTTATATAACACCAAGAGAAGCTTATAAATTAATGGGTTTTAGTGATCAAGATTTTAATAAATTAAAACCATACTATGAAAAAAATATTCTCACAAAAGAAAGTCTTTATAGGCAAGCAGGAAATTCTATTGTAGTAGAAGCAATAGAGAATTTATTTAAGGTAATAAAAATCATTGAAAAAGGACAAGATAATGAATAAAAACATAAAATGATGAAAAGACAGAATGAAAGAAAATAATTTTATTACTTGAACAATTGGAACTAATATTTATTCTTATTTAAGTTTCACAGTACTTCAGTGACTTAATGAAGTTGATGAAAATGAAGAAATCATTTTAACAATTGATAAAAAAGAAGTTTTAGCTGAATTTAAAAATAACACACAATTCCCCTTTTATAAAGACAAAAAGTCTAAATCAGACTCTACAATTAGACAAATTTTAGATGTTTTATCTTCTCTTGGGATTATAGAACCGATAGGAGATAATTACAAAATTAATAAAGAATTAATAGATGTAAGAAAGACTGAATCAAACAATTTCTATGCTCTTAAAAAATTTGTAAAATCTAATTTTGCTAATTATATAAAAAAATTTGTTATAGATAAATTAAGAGACATTAAGGAAGAAAAGGAAATTTCGAATTCTTCTATTGAAACAAAATTTTGATGAAATGTTTTAGTAGTTTCAGATGAAACATTATTTAACGATAGACTTAAAGGCATATTTAACACTTTAGTAAAAGTTGGTAATGAAAAACGATTTTATGAAGACTTTGTATTAGAATTTTTATATAAAGAAATCGATAATGATGATATGGAAAAAATAATTTCTGACATAAAAAACATAACGGGGATAGAAGATTATTTATCTATTTTATATGAAGTTATAGATAATTATGAAAAAAATATTGTAAGATATGAAGACAACTCTTTAGATGAAGCAATTAAAAAAATTTCTAATTATTCAACCAAAAGTGAATTTGAAGTCATTAAAACAAGTGTTAAAGATATTTTTACTTCGCAAGAATTAAAATATATTTTACCTTTATATCAAAGAACTTATTCTTGAGATTCTAATATTATAATTGGACTTTTTGAATCTATTTATAATGATTTTATTAATACTAAGCAAAGAAAAAATGATTTCAGTTTTCTAAATAATATAATTATTGTTCAAAATGCAACAACAAACTCTATTGTAGATGGTCAACAAAGAATGGTGTCTTTAATAATAATTATTATTTTATTATATAAATTTTCTAAAAATAAATTTTTTGAAAATGCTCAAGAAAAATTAATACACTTAATTCCTAAAATAAAAGAAATGATTACTGAGTTTGCAAAAGATGATAGTAATTATTTAAGTCTGCAAAATATTTTTAATTCTATAAAAAAAGATGCTCAATTACAAAAGGATAGATTTTACGAAAACTCTTTTGAAATAATAAACCTTATTGTTAAGAAATTTGATAAAAAAGACGAGGATTTTCTTTTAGATTTCATTGATTATATTTTAAATAAAACATTCTTAATTACTACATATATAAAAGTTATGGATGATGATTTTGTAACTAAAATTTTTCAAAATTTAAATCAATATAGCAAAAAATTAGGAGTGCTTGATTTACTTAGAAATAAAGTTTTTGATATATATCGTGATGAAAAAGAGAATAAGATAAAATTATATAATTTAACTGTTAATATTTATTTTAGACGAAAACAGAAAAACGTTTGAAATGAAGATCTCAAAAAAATTTCAAATTTTTTAGATGCAGTTTTTATAAAATATAGATTATTTGAAGAATTGGAAAGAACAAACAAAAAATTTTATGACGAAATAGCAAATTGTTATAATAAATTTGAAAATTTATTTGAATATTATAATAGTAATTTTGAATTTGAAGATAAATTGGAATTACTATGAAAAGATATAATTGAATTTGAATATTGTTCTACTGGACATTTTAATAAATTCTCTACTTTATTAAGTGATAGTGAAATTAAAGAAAATAATAAATATTTAAATAATTTTAATGCCATTTTAACAGAGTATGAGCAAAAAATTTATGACTACAAACAAGTTAATTTTCAAATTAATAATATTTCTAATTCTGGTTCTAAAACTATTTTTACTCAATTAATTTGATCATTAGCATATAACTTGCAATTATTTGAAAATGAAGAAAATACAGAAAAAATGGTTATTTTTAGTAAATATTTAGCTGAAATAGAAAAATTTTCAGCTTTATGAGAAATAAGATTTGCTGGACAATCGCTTTCTAGTTCCATAAAATTAATTTGTAAAAATGATTTATTAAATTCAGATTTTAATTTAATAAATGAATCAAAACTTTATGAACTTTTAGAAAGAATAATAGTTGATTTAACAAAATTATCACTTGTTGAAAAAATCAATGAATTATGAAAATATTTATATGAAAAACAAAATAGTAAAAGCGATAACAAACTATACAAAAACATTATTGCAAAAGTTATTTACAGCTTACAAAATTCAAAAACTCCAAAGAGTTTTACAGGTTTTAAATCACAAGAAGAAAAATATCAAAGTATCGATTTTATTCCTTATACATATGAACATAATTTTCCACAAAAATTAGATCAAAGTACATTGAAAAACTTACTTGAATTAGGAATAAACAGAGAACAAATAGAGAGAATAACTAATTTAATTGGTAATGGGTTTTTATTGTTAGGAAAAGATAACTCTAAATTTAGTAATAAAACAACGAAAAACTATAAAGAAAGCAACATTGAAAACAAAACTATTGAAGGTTTTCAAAATACAGATTTTTATCTACTTGATTTTGAACAAATGAAAACATCAAATTCTATAAAATGAACTAATAATAAAATTCAAATTTCAAAATTAGATAATTTAGACATTGATAAAATTTCAAGTAAAGATGAATTTTTAGAATTATTAAATCAAAGAGAAAAAAGAACAAAAGAAATCATTGAAGCTTACATTTCTATATTGTTTTATGAATAGAAATAGCGAATATTTGATTTAATCCTTTTAATATTTAATAAATACTAATAAAGTAACAAAAAAATATTAACTAAAAAACAAAAAAATTTTTGTAACAGTTGCTTTTAATAGAGAAATTCATAAATTCTTCTTAATTAAAAATAGTTTTTTAAACTTTTTAATAGTTTTATAATATAAATTGTTTATAATTTATAATAAATTAAAAGAAAAGGAGAAATATGAAAATAGCATTAACAGTAATTTTAGTAATAATTTCATTAGTTATAATGATAGTTTCTCTTTTAATGTCTCCTAACTCTAATGGTTTTTCAGGAGCACTTGTTGGTTCTTCAGATTTAGATTTATTTAAAGTTTCAAAAGAAAGAGGACTTAAAAAAGTACTAAAATGAACAATGTTTTCAATGGGTTTTGTTTTACTTTTAGTTTCTTTAGTCATTAGGTTGTTTTAAAAATGAAAACATTTAATTTAAAAGCAATACAATCATTAGTAACAAATAAATCTTTAACTTTTTTAGAATTAGTAAAAAAAATGCAAATAGATAGAAAATTAAATAAGGAATTTTCTATTTTTTTAAATAAATCAGTGCAAAATAATCATTTGTTTTGTAAGGATCAAAAATACTCTTATAAACATGAATTTAAAAAAATTGTAGGAGAATTTTCTTTAAATTCAAAAGGTTTTGGCTTTATAAAAGTTTCAGAAACCGAAGATTTCTTTGTTCCAAAAGTTTATACTTGCAACTCTTTGGACAAGGATTTGGTTGAAGCAACATGTTTTGAAGAAAAAGATGGGGAAATATGATGTGCAATTAACAAAGTGGTTGAAAGATCAAAAAGTTTTCACTATGGTTACATTAAAAAAAATGGTTCCTTTTTTGATTTTATTTCTTTAGATCCACGTTTAAAAGGAAGATTTAGATGAAAAAATAAATACGCTTTTAGTGAAAATGATTTAGTAAAAGTAAAAATAGTAGATATACAAGGTAATAATTTAGTTATTGACTTGATTAAAAACTATGGTGATTTAAATAAACCTTTTCAAGATATTGAGTTAAGTATAGAAAAAAGCGAACTACCACATATTTTTCCTGAAGATGTTTTATTAGCTGCTAAACTTTTACCACAAACAATTGATAATGAAGATATAAGTGACAGAATTGATTTAAGAAAAGAAATAATAGTGACAATTGATGGTGATGATACTAAAGATTTTGATGATGCTATTAGTGTAAAAAAACTTGAAAATGGAAACTATATTTTAGGAGTTCATATAGCTGATGTAAGTTATTATGTTAAAGAAAATGAAACAATAGATTTAGAAGCAAGAAAAAGAGGAACATCTATTTATTTAGCAGACAGAGTTATTCCAATGTTGCCTTTTGAACTTTCTAACGGTATTTGTTCTTTAAATCCTAATGTTGATAGATTCACTATTACAATGGAATGTGAAATTGATTCCAAAGGAAATAATGTATGAATGAAATTTTATCCATCCATAATTAACTCTTACAAAAGACTAACATACAAAGAAGTTAATGATTTTTATAATAAAAACAAAGAATTTGATAAAAACATTTCTGAGTTATTAACTAATGCTAAAAATTTAACAGAAATTATTCGAAAATATAAGGTAAAACAAGGATTTATAGATTTTGAATTCGAAGAATCAAAAGTAGTTTTAGATAAAAATGGAAAAACTGTTGATATAGTAGTTAGAGAAAGAAATGAAAGTGAAAACATGATAGAAGATTTCATGGTAAGAGCTAACGAAAATGTTGCAGAATTTATGACTAAAAAGAATTTTCCTTTTATTTATAGAATCCATCCAGCACCAGATGTTGAAAAAATAAATGCTTTTAACCATGTTTTAAAACTATTAAATATAAATGTAACTATTCCTTTAACAGAAGAACCGAAGGAATTTGCCAAAGCAATGGAAAAAATTAAAAAAATTAATTTTGATAACTTTATAAAAATTAATTTATTAAGAACTATGCAAAAAGCAATTTATTCAGAAAAAAATGTTGGTCATTTCGGACTTGCTTCAGAATATTATACACACTTCACAAGTCCTATTCGTAGATACCCAGATTTGATAGTTCATAGATTACTTAGAGAACTAGTATTTTTAAAAAATACAGAAAAAATCGAAGCATACAAAAATGAATTACAAGAAATTTCTTTAAAAAATTCTTTAAGTGAACAAAGCGCTATTTCTTTAGAAAGAGAAGTTCTTGGAATAAAAATGGCAGAATTTTATGAAGACAAAATCAATAATAAAGAATTTAAAGCACAAATAGTTTCAGTTAAAAAATTTGGTTTTTTTGTTGAATTAGAAACTGGAGCAAGTGCATTAGTTCACGTTTCCGCTTTACCTGGGGAAGGATTTGAAGTTGATGAAAATGAGTTATTTTTATCTAATCAAAAAATAACATATAAAGTTGGTGATTTTGTAAATATAAAAATAGAATCTGTTTCTAAATTTGAAGGAAAAATAAACGCAATTTTAGCATAGTTTAAACAGGGACATAAATTTGGGACACCAAATTTATGTTTTTATTTAAGGAGAAAA